>CAXBNM010000047.1:0-18646 GCA_963976885.1 uncultured Burkholderiaceae bacterium | reverse complement strand
CGTCAAAGGCGTGATCGATTCGGCCGATCTGCCGCTGAATGTTTCGCGCGAGTTGCTGCAGGAATCACGCGATGTGAAGGCAATTCGCGAAGGCTCGACGCGTCGTGTGTTGTCGATGCTTGAAGATCTGGCCGAGAACGAAGCCGATAAATATCAGGCTTTCATCGATGAGTTCGGTCAAGTGCTCAAGGAAGGACTGGGCGAAGACTTCACCAACAAAGAGCGCATTGCCAAATTACTGCGCTTTGCCAGTACCGAATCGCTGAGCACCTCGGAAAAATCGACGGTTGGTCTGGCCGATTATGTTGGCCGGATGAAGGAAGGTCAGGACAAGATCTATTACGTGACCGCCGATTCAATTTCCGCGGCTCGTAACAGCCCGCATCTCGAGGTGTTCCGCAAGAAAGGTATCGAGGTCTTGCTGCTGGTGGAGCGGGTCGACGAATGGATGCTCAGCTACCTGACCGAGTTTGACGGCAAGGAACTGGTTTCGGTGGCACGCGGCGATGTGGATCTCGGTGCAGTGGAAACCGAAGAAGACAAGAAGATCGCCGAGCAGACCGCCGATGAGTTCAAACCTCTGGTCGAGAACATTCAGAAGGCGCTGGGCGAGCGGGTCAAAGAGGTTCGGGTAACGAACCGTCTGGTCGATTCGGCGTCGTGCCTGGTATCGGATGAAGGCGAGATCAGTGGTCACCTGGAGCGCTTGCTCAAGCAAGCCGGTCAGGCTGGCCCGGAACGCAAACCGATTCTGGAGATCAATCCGGAGCATCCGATTCTCAAGCACCTGAGCAAGCACGCCGACAACGTCGAAGACTGGTCGTCGCTGCTGTTCGATCAGGCGATGCTGGCCGAAGGTGGCTCGCTGGAAGATCCGGCTGCTTTTGTGAAAAAGCAGAACGAGATGATGCTGGCGTTGCTGTTGAAGGCCGCCTGATAATCGTCTGATCAGACCGGGCAAATCGGGCCGCATGGCCTGGTTTGCCCATCAGAATCCGGATGCCTCTGGTGCAGGGACTCGGTGTGCAAAGACTCAATGGCTTCGACCCCGTTATCAACCGGCATTGCCGGGCCATGGTGCTGGGTAGCTTTCCGGGCCAGGCTTCGTTGGCGGCCGGCAATTACTATGCGCATCCGCGCAATCAGTTCTGGCCGATCGTCTCGCAGGTATTGGGTCTGGCGCTGAGCGAGATGTCGTTTGCCGATCGTTATCAGGCCTTACTGGCACGCGGTCTGGGTCTGTGGGATGTAATTCAGGACTGCGAGCGCGAAGGCAGCCTCGATCAGGCGATTCGCTCGGCACAGCATGCCGGGCTGAGTCAGTTGTCGCAGCAAGCCCCCGCGCTGAAGTACCTGTTACTCAATGGCCGCAAGGCGCAGACCGAAGCACGCAAGGCTCTGGCCGGCAATCCCGAGCATCAATACGTGTTGCTTGATCTGCCTTCAACCAGTCCGGCGCACGCCGCCATGACTCAGGCGCATAAACTTACGCACTGGCAAGCCGCTCTGGGCCAAGCCGGTATTGGCCCCAACCCGCTGGACACCACCCAAGCATGAAAAGTCGCGCGAACAAAGACACCTTGCGTATTTCCGTTTCTGAAGAGAAGGGCGTGCGCTACCTGCACTTCGGTACCGAATGGGTACAAGGCGCAATGCGGGTGCGCAAACCATGGGCGCTGGAACTCGATTACTCCCGGCACATGATGGCCTGGTTGTTGTTTGTCGAGCAGGCGCCCAATGTGTTGCAGATCGGCCTGGGGGCCGGTTCGCTGACCAAGTTTGTGCATCGCTTCTTGCCGGCCTCGTCGGTGACCGTTGTCGATAACAGTGAGCTTGTGCTGGCCGCTGCCCGGTCCCAGTTCCGGTTGCCCGCCGAAGACGACCGGCTGGAAGTCGTAATTGCCGATGGTCATGAGTACGTGGCCAACCCGGCGCTGCGCGGTCATTTCTCGGTCGTGCAGATTGATGTCTTTGATCAGCACGCGCAGGGCCCGGTGCTCGATTCGCTGGAGTTCTACACGGCTTGTGCGCAGGCGCTGGCGCCCGGTGGTGTTGCCACGGTCAATCTGTTTGGCGAAGTCCCCAGTTATGCCCGCAACTATGAGCGCATCCGAGAGGCTTTCGATGGGCGGGTGTTGTTGCTGCCACCGATCGAGGCCGGCAACGTGATTGCGATCTGCTTCGCACCCGAACAGGGTCGCGCGCCCACCAGCCTGACCAGTTGGGCGCGTTTGCGCGAGCGTGCCAGCGTCATTGAAGACGAATTCGGCCTGAACGCGCATGGCTGGATCAACGGATTGAAGCAATCGGCTGAGCGTGATCTTGGCAGCCGCGAACTGATCGTCGACTGAGTCGCGCCGCAGTTTCAAAAAGGGTCTTGAGCAAATTGCTGACCATTCTCGGTGAACCGTAGAATCGGGGGGAGCGGTATCCACCAAGACAATCAGAGGCAATCATGATCCACATTGAAGCAAAGCAACTGAGCCAATTCGTGGCCGAGATCTTCACCACTGCCGGTTGCTCCGGTGCAGAGGCCGAGCGTATCGGTCATTACCTGGTTTCGGCGAATCTGTCCGGGCATGACAGCCACGGTGTCGTGCGCGTGCCGCGCTATGTATCGATGAAAGAAAGCGGCGCCATCATCGCCGACCAGAAAATCGAGTTGCTGGTCGATACCCCGGTCGTGGCGGTTGTTGACGGCAAGTACGGGTTCGGCCAGACAGTCGCGCCCGCGGCTACCGAAATCGGTATCGAAAAATGTCAGGCCACGGGTTTGTCGGCGGTGGCGTTGCGCAATGCAGGCCATATCGGGCGGGTTGGTGATTTTGCCGAAATGGCTGCCGCCAAAGGACTGGTTTCCGTCCACTTTGTCAATGCGGCGGGCAGCATTCTGGTGGCACCTTTTGGCGGCATCGAGCGGCGTTTTTCGACGGCACCGTACTGCGTTGGCGTGCCACGCGCAGACCGTAGCCCGTTGATTCTCGACTTTGCCACCTCAGTCGTTGCTGAAGGCAAGGTGCTGGTTGCCAGTCAGGGGGGCAAGCCAATTCCTGCGAATGCACTGATCGGGCCGGACGGTAAGGCCAGCAACGATCCGCATCTTCTCTATGGTGACTATGAACCGACGGGGCCGCGCGACCACCGCAATGGCACCGGCGCCATTCGCGCCTTTGGTGACCATAAGGGGTCGGGTCTGGCCGTGATGTGCGAACTGCTGGGGGGCGCGCTTTCCGGTACCGGGGCTACCAGTGAGAACCGACCGTTTGCCAACGGCATGTTGTCGATCTTCATCGATCCTGAAGTGCTCGATCCTTCACATTTGTTCCCGGCCGAAGTGCAGCGCTATGTCGACTATGTGAAAGGTTCGGCAACCGCAACGCCCGAGGATGAAATTCTGATGCCAGGTGAAAGCGAGGAACGCTACCGGGCTGAGCGGCTCGCCAATGGCGTGCCGCTGGCACCCGATACCTGGAAAGGCATTGTTGAGTGTGCGCGCGCGGTAGGCGTCAAAGAAACGGCAATCCCGGCCCTGTAGGCTGGCATTGCCGTTACTGCGGACTGGTTACAGAACCAGTCCGCTTTCGTTGTCAATCAGGTGCATCTGCGCCAGTTTGGCAAACAGCAGCAGTGGCTTACCGGCTTTGACTTCAATATCAGGATTGGCCTTGCCGCAGACGGTTTCCCCTTGCAGCTGGAAGTAGACCAGCGTTTCCATGCCCATCGGCTCGCTGACATCGACCGTTACCGTGAATGTCTGGCCGTCACCGTCGGCCGCCTGTGGAGTATCGGCAGCGCTCAGGCTCTCGGCATCGGTCAGGTGTTCGGGCCGCATGCCGAGCAGCAGGTCGGGCTTGTTGGCAAATTGGCGATACTGTTCGAGCCGGTCTTCCGGTACCTGCAGCTGCACGCCTTCACCCAGATCGAGAATCAGTTTGTCGCCCTCGGCAAGCAGCTTCACCGGAATCATGTTCATTGCGGGTGAGCCGATGAAGCCGGCTACAAACTTGGTACGCGGATGGTGATACAACTCCTGCGGCGTGCCGACCTGCTCGATGACGCCGTGATTCATCACGACCACCCGGTCGGCCAGAGTCATGGCTTCGACCTGGTCGTGGGTTACGTAAACAGTGGTGGTGCGCACCTTCTGGTGGACCTTCTTGATTTCGGTGCGCATCTGAACCCGCAGCTTCGCATCCAGATTCGAGAGGGGTTCGTCAAACAGACAGACAGTTGCTTCGGCTTGCGATTGAGCAAGTCAACAATATCGAGGATGCGTGCCGCTTCCTGAACTCGCCGGTCAATTTCGGTCTTTGAGACCCGCTTGAGCTTCAGGCCGAACGACATGTTCTGGTAGACGGACATATGCGGATAGAGCGCATAGTTCTGAAACACCATCGCAATATTTCGATCTTTGGGCGGTACGTCATTGACGACCTCATCGCCAATCATGACCTCACCGTCAGAGATTTCTTCAAGTCCGGCAATCATCCGCAAGGTTGTGGTCTTGCCACAACCTGACGGCCCTACCAGGACAAGAAACTCCTCGTCGACGATATCCAGATCGATCCCGCGTACGGCGAGCGTGTCATCGTAGTATTTCACTACTTTATTCAACTTCACAACAGCCATTGCCTGCTTCTCCAGTCTCTTTTGCCCCGGACCTGACGGTTGTCAGGCCCGTCGCGCAAATTATCTAGCCTTTGGTTGCGCCAGCGGTCAGGCCGGCAATGTAGTAGTCCATCAGGAATGCGTAGATGATCAGTGGTGGTGCAGCCCCGAGCAGCGCACCCGCCATGATCTGCCCCCAGTTGAAGACGTCACCCTTGATCAGTGTGGTAATGATGCCGACCGGCAGTACCAGTTGGTCTGTCGAGGTGGTGAACGCAAGTGGATACAGAAACTGCGCCCAGGACACGGTGAACGCGAAGATCATCGCGGCGATGATGCCCGGGACCGCGACCGGAATGAAGATTCGGGTCAGTGTCTGAAACCAGGTCGCGCCGTCGATGATTGCGGCCTCGTCCAGCTCTTTCGGAATGCTCTGAAAATAGCCGATCATGATCCAGGTGCAGAACGGGACCGTCAGCGTCGGATAGAGCAGAATCAGCACCCACCACTGGTTGATCAGTTCAATACCTACCGTTTCCTTGATCCAGGCGAACATCTTGAACAGCGGAATGAACAACAGGGTTTCGGGAATCAGGTAGGTCAGAAACACGCCGGTGGCGAGCGTGGTTGAGCCCCAGAACTTCATCCGTGTCAGAGAGAACGCCGCCAGCACACTGACAATCATGGTCAGTGTGACCACCACGATCGAAACAACGGCGGAATTCCAGAAAAAGCCGATAAAGCTTGAACTACCCAGCAACTCTGCGAAGTTATCGAGCGTTGGTGCAGTAACGATCCAGGGGTTGGTGCCGGCCGAAATCTCCGCGCTCGATTTGAGCGCGGTGATCAACATGTAGATCGGTGGCGTCAGAAAGAAGATCGCAAAAACGACCAAGAAGAAATACGACCAGATAAGCGCGCGACGCCTGTCGCGCGACATGCTGCCGTAGTTGAATTTGGCGACAGGGGCTGACGCCGTATTGGTGGCTGCTTCACTCATATCAGGCCTCGTTGCCTCGCTTGGTGATGTCTCGAAGGATGAAGATTGCTGCGAGACCCAGAATCGGAACCATGAACAACGAGATCGTCGCGCCCAGGGGAATGTCGCCGCCTTCAATGCCGAGCTTGAATGCCCAGGTGGCAAATACATGTGTGGTGTCGATCGGTCCACCTGCCGTCAGCACCCGCACGATGTCGAAGTTGGCGAAGGTGACGATCAGCGAGAACAGCACGGTGATCGAAATGATGTTGCGCATCATCGGCAAGGTGATGTACCAGATACGCTGCCACCAGTTGGCGCCGTCGATGGACGCGGCTTCGAAGAGCTGATCAGGAACGGACTTGAGGGCGGCCAGATACATGATCATGAAGAACGGCGCGCCGATCCAGATGTTGACGAGAATGACCGAGAAGCGGGCCCATTCGGTGTCGCCGGTCCAGGGAATCGGCTCGAAGCCGAAAAGCTGCAGGAGCCAGTTGAATGCGCTGTAGGAAGGGTCGAACAGCCACAACCAGGCCAGGGTGCTGAGTGCCGGTGGGATGACCCAAGGCACCAGCAACATGCCGCGCCACTTTCGTTGCCCCTTGCTGGGAATGTTGTGGACCAGATGGGCGACTACGAAACCGATGATTGCCTTGAAGATGACCGCGGTTACCGCGAACAGAACCGATTGTTTGACCACCATCCAGAAGGTTTCGCGGCCAAACAGGAACATGAAGTTGCCGAAGCCGACAAAGTGTTCCATGCCCTTGTTCAGCATCGCAAGGTAGATGGCATAGCCCGCCGGGTACAGCACCAGAGAGCCGATGATGATCAGCAGCGGTGCTGACATCATGAAGGCTATGGTTGATTTGCGTTGGAAGAATCTTTCTACGGTCATCGGCCGCCGTTTCCGGGTCACCCGCCTTGCCGGCTCGGTCAGTTCGGTCACTGTCGTCTCCTCAGTTCACCGGTATGGCGGCGGATTGCCGGTGCTACGGGCACTACCGGAATACAAATTTCTTGTTGTGATGTTCAACACCTGCGTGCTGCGTTGCAACGGCGGCCCGGCATGGCCGCTCCTTCAGCAGGTAATCAGACCCGCATGAAGCCTTCCAGTTCACTGGAAGCCCAGCCGATGGTCTTGGCCGCATCTTCACCACGGGCATGGCGTACAGCCATCTTGGCCATGACGCCTTGCGCATAGATCTGGGCCGCCATTCTTCGGGGCGCCGGCGCTGCAGCGATCGACAGGCTCTGATGATTGTGCGGATTCGGATAGTGGTACAGCGTGCCCTTCGGCGGGCCGACCTCGGCCCAGGTGGGCAATGTGGTCAGTTTTTCGAAGGCCGGCAAGTCATAGCCATTGCTGATTTCGACCATGCTCTGGACTGCCTTGCGGGTCGAGAGGTGACGCAGCAGGCTCTTGGCCGCACTCTTGTTCTTGCTGAAATTCCAGATACCCCAGAAATAGGGCAGGAAGGGCGCGAACCGGCCTTTGGGGCCTACGGGAAAGCCATGCGTCCAGAGGTGCTCGGCAATCTCCGGTGCATCACGTTTGGCGACGGCCCAGGCACTGGGTGGGTTCATGATCAGCGAGCCATTGCCCGAGACCAGCCATTTGTTGTTCGAGGCGTCGTCCCAGGCCGGGACGTCTGGCGGCAGCACTGCAAGGAGCTGTTTTGTATATTCAAGCACCTGCCGGGTTTCGTCCGAGTCGACGGTGATGTTGCCCTTGGCATCGATCAGGGTGGCGCCGAAAGCCTGGAAGAAAGCGCCGACTGCATCGGTTGAATCAGAGGTGCCGCCAAAGCCGATACCAAACGGGTTGCCGCCTTTGTGACAGGCTTGAGCAGCCTTCATGAAGGTGTCTACGTTCCAGCCGTCGGCCTTCGGTGCGGAGCCGGCGGGATACATGGCCTTGATGTCGATGCCGGCGTGTTTCATCAGCAGATCGGAGCGCGAGCACGGGCCCTTGATCTGGCTGCCAGCGGTAGCCGGTATCGCGAGCCAGGTGCCGTCGGATTTGCCGAGATACTCAACGGTACCGTTGACCGCACCATGTTCGGCGATCAGGTCATCCATCACGTCGTTGAGTGGTTCGAGATTCTTTTCCTGTTCGGACGGTGTCCAGGTCGGAAAGGCCAGAATGTCGTGGCCGGATTTGGCCTGTCCCTCAGCCGCAATGGTCAGCAGGTTTTTCTGACCTTGCGAGGTGATGAAGTCCATCCTGACTTCGACTTTTTCTTTCTCGGACCATTCTTTGACCAGATCCTCGATGGCCTGGTTGGAGCCAGGAACCCAATGGTCCCAGAACCCGACGGAGATTGATCCGGCTGCATGTGAAGTATGAACATACGGCGCTGCAATAGCCGCCACTGACACTTGCGCCGTACGTTGAATAAACGTGCGTCGATCCGTGTGCTTCTGAGACATGGAACTCCTCCTTACGTCGTAGTTGCAAGAGCCATGATGGTTTGAATGCCCGAACTTGACCGTTGCCAGATCGGGAACGATTGGCTCAAGATTGCGGAATGTCGCCTCTGCGTTGTAATTGTTGGAACTGTTCGTGTTCCAAGTTGCTACATCCAAAAAATTACGTCTGGACGTGTTGCATGTCAACAAACTTTCTTTTTCGGCCTCCATCGGTATTCCAGTTTTTGGGGATACGGTACTGGTCTGTGCCCGGAGCCGGCAGTAGCTGCCAAATATCGTGAAAGTGTGAATCGACTTGACGCGGTCATGACCTCCCCATAAATTGGGCGCAGCACTATTCCCTTAATGGAGCAGACGATGAAAAAGCAACTGGTATTTGCCACCTCGGTGGTCGCACTGACTGTCGCCGCGACGGTCGCCATGGCCGCCGACGGCCCATTCACCAAGGAAATCAAGGCGCGTCAAGGGCTGATGCAGGTGACCAGTTTCAATCTGGGCATGCTCGCTGCAATGGCCAAGGGCGAGCGCGACTACGATGCCAAGCTCGCAGCGGAAGCGGGTCAGAACGTGCACCGCGCGGCCATGATGAACAGCGCCTCACTGTGGCCCGAGGGCTCCGACCTGTCCAACAAGGAATTGACTGTCGAAACGGCGGCCAAACCCGAGGCATGGAGTACTTATCCGGAAATCAATGAAAAGCACAAAGCCTGGCTCGAAGCGTCCGAGAAGCTGGCCGCGGTTGCCGGTGACGGGCTTGACGCGTTGAAGCCTGCCGTTGGCGGCGTCGGCAAGTCGTGCAAGGGCTGCCATGATGATTTCCGGCAAAAGAAATAAGCGACTCGCATGAGTGCATCAATGACCCGTAACGCCGACCGCGTTGCGGTCTGGGATCTGCCGCTGCGTCTTTTTCACTGGGCGCTGGCGGTAGCAGTGACCGTGTCGTTCGTGGCGGTCGAGTTTCTCGACGACATCGATCTGCATGTCCGTAGCGGACAGGTGATTCTCGGCCTGCTGGTGTTTCGCTTGCTCTGGGGGGTGGTGGGATCATCGACCGCGCAGTTCCATCGCTTCGTGCGGGGTCCCGCGTCGGTGCTTGCTGCCGTCAAGGGGCAGGCCCAGACGGCACTCGGGCATAGCGCACTGGGGGCGTTGTCAGTGGTGGCGATGCTGACCAGTCTGTCCGTTCAGGTGCTCACCGGGCTGAGTTCGGATGATGAGATCTTCACCACCGGCCCGCTGGTCAAGTACCTGAGCAGCGATCAGGTGAGCTGGGCCAACCGCATTCATGACTGGAACAGCAAAGTGCTGCTGGCGCTGATTGCGTTGCACCTGCTGGCCATTCTGTACTACTGGCTGATGCGTAAGCGCAATCTGGTGGCACCCATGATTACCGGATCGATGCCGGCCACCGATGCCTTGAAGCAAGCGTCAGCCAAAGTGCGTCTGAAATCGTTCTGGCAGGGGGTGGCAGTGGCTGCCATTGGTGGCATCACCGCCTGGGCGGTGTTTCAGCTGTAATGCGCTCAGGGGGCCTGCAGGCCCCCTGAGCGGGTGCGCAGCTACCGGGAGGTGGCTGCGCACCAAGAGCGGGCTTGCGGCCCGCTCTTGGTGCTTATTTGAAGTCGCCCGCGTCTTTCCAGACCGTGCCGACGGCTTCCATTGCTGCTTTGGCCATCAGGCCGCTGTCGTTGGCAATCGTCGTCAGGCGGAAACCCATCTTGATCATCCGCGCTGCATAGGCGGCCGAACCACAGTGAATGCCCGGGTAAATGCCGCGCTTGCTGCATTCGCTGATCAGACGCTCGTAGATCTTGAGAATTTCCGGATCTTCATGGTCGAGCTGCGGGGTCTTGCCGATCGAGAAGGCCAGGTCGCTCGGGCCAACATAGATGCCGTCGATGCCGGGTACATCCAGAATCGCTTCGAGGTTCTCGAGCGCCTGATTGGTTTCAATCATCGGAATCACCAGCACTTCATCATTGGCGATTTTCTGGTAGTTGCTGGCCACACCATAGGTGCCATGGCGGATCGGGCCATTACTGCGGGAGCCATGCGGCGGATAGCGGCAGGCGCTGACCAGGGCTTCGGCTTGCTCTTTGGTGTTGATCATCGGAGCGATCACACCCCAGGCGCCACCATCGAGCGCTTTGCCGATGATGCCAGGCTCATTCCAGGGCACGCGAACCATGCGCGCTACCGGATGGCGCTCCATCGCCTGAAAGCACTGAATCATGGATTGGTAGTCCTGAACGCCGTGCTGCATGTCGACGGTCACGCTGTCGAAACCGCATTGCGCCATGACTTCGGCTGAGAAGCCTGACGGGATGGCAAGCCAGCCATTGACTGCCGCTTTGCCTTCCTTCCATCTTGCTTTGAGTGTATTGACGGCCATCTTGAGTCTTCCTTGTTATGGTGAATAAGAGTACTGATCGTTGTGCAGTAGTCCGGAGCCGCCAGTCTGCCGAACCGTGGCCGGCAAGAACGAGCGGCGCTCAGTTTAACCAATTTCGGTAATTGGCCCGCTCAAGGCCGGTCCCCCTCGATCGGCAAACGCTGTGCGCAACAGGCAAGGGCAGCGAACGAGTGCCGGTTGCCAGGGGCGTTTGAATGGCCGGCCTGCGGCGATGAGTGGCAGCGCAGACCTGCGGATCGCGTCTGCAAGATCGGATCGCCCGTCTATCCGCCACCGGCTGAATAGTGCGTCGATATGCTCTATTTTTGTCAGATGAGTGTTTCCGAAACTGTCGCCCTTGAATCCGTTGGTCAGCGGGGCAAACCTTTGCAGTTGCGCCTGCTGGTGCCGGCGCTATGTCATGACGGCCTGCTGGATCAGTCCACGGCCGACCAGGTGTTGCGCTTTGACGGCTTGTCGAACCGACCCGAGCATCCGTTGGTGTCACTGGCCAATCGACGCTTGCATGCCGCTGACGATCACAAGCTGCTCGACATGGATCGGCTTTGTCAATGGCTGGCCAAGCGGATTGAATTGCCGTTCGTGCGGATCGATCCGCTCAAGGTTGATCTGTCGCGCATTGCCGAGGTGATGTCGAGTCAGTACGCGGCGCGCTACAAGATACTGCCGCTGGAGGTGTCGGCCAATGCGGTGACGATTGCCACGGCCGAACCCTTCATGACGGGTTGGGTCGAAGAGCTCGAACACTCGCTGCGCAAGCGCGTCAATATCGTGCTGGCCAATCCGAATGATCTGAGCCGCTTCATTGTTGAGTTTTTCAGTCTGGCCAAATCGGTGCGCGAAGCGCAGGCGGTCGGCTCGGGCGTGCAAAGCAATTTCGAGCAACTCGTGGAGTTGGGGCGCTCGGGCAAGAACCTTGATGCCAATGATGCCCACATTGTCACCATCGTCGACTGGTTGTGGCAGTACGCGTTTGAGCAGCGCGCCAGCGATATTCATCTTGAGCCCCGCCGTGATATCGGCACGATCCGCTTTCGCATCGACGGTGTGCTCCATCATGTCTATCAGGTGCCGCCGCAGGTGATGGGCGCGATGACCAGCCGAATCAAACTGCTTGGACGGATGGACGTCGTCGAGAAGCGGCGTCCGCAAGACGGTCGTATCAAGACGCGCATGGCCGACGGCCGTGAAATCGAATTGCGTTTGTCGACCCTGCCCACCGCGTTTGGTGAAAAGCTGGTGATGCGGATTTTCGATCCTGAGGTATTGGTGCGCACATTTGCCGAACTGGGCTTTTCGCGCAGCGAACTGAGCCAGTGGGAGCGACTCACCGCCAGCCCGAACGGCATTGTGCTGGTGACCGGCCCGACCGGTTCCGGCAAGACCACCACTTTGTATTCGACGCTCAAGCAGTTGGCCACCGATGAGGTCAATGTCTGCACCGTGGAAGATCCGATTGAGATGATTGATCCGGTGTTCAATCAGACGCAGGTGCAAACCTCTATCGATCTGACCTTTGCGACCGGTGTGCGCTCATTGATGCGTCAGGATCCGGACATCATCATGATCGGCGAAATACGCGATCTTGAAACTGCCGAGATGGCGACTCAGGCGGCACTGACCGGACACCTGGTCCTGTCGACGCTGCATACCAATGACGCGCCCTCGGCGGTTACCCGTTTGATGGAACTGGGCGTGCCGGGCTACTTGCTCAATGCCACGCTCAATGGCGTGCTGGCGCAGCGACTGGTGCGTACCTTGTGTCCCAATTGCAAGACGCCGGATGAGCATGTGCCGCCCGAGCGCTGGACAGCATTGATTCATCCGTTCAACGCGCCGCCGCCGCAAACCGTCTATCGGCCGGTCGGCTGTCTTGAATGCCGGATGACCGGTTACCGCGGGCGGGCCGGTATTTACGAGTTGCTTGAGGTTGACGACAGTATTCGTCAGGAGTTGGCCGAGACTCGTCCGGGGCTGGATCGAATCCGGCGCCGCGCCATGAAGGCCGGCATGAAGCCGTTGCGGCTTGCGGGTGCCAAGAAGATCGCCAATGGCGTGACCACCTTCGAGGAAGTGCTGAAGGTGGCGCCGACCACCTGAGCCGGCGCCAGCGCCTTACTTGACCAGTTGGCGCATGGCCTTTTCAAGGCCGGCCATCGTGACCGGGTACATCCGCTCGTCCATGATCTGCTTGATGACGGCGATGGATTGCCGGTATTGCCAGACCCCTTCGGGTTCCGGGTTGAGCCAGGCGAACTTGGGGAATTTTTCAACCATGCGGCGCAGCCAGACTGCACCGGCTTCGTCGTTGTTGTATTCGACCGAGCCACCGGGTTGCAGGATTTCGTAGGGGCTCATCGTGGCATCGCCAACGAAAATCACCCGGTAGTCACTGTTGAATTTGCGCAGCAAATCCCAGGTGCTGGTGCGTTCGGCGTGGCGGCGCCGGTTGTTCTTCCAGACATGGTCGTAGAGACAGTTGTGGAAGTAATAGAACTCCATGTTCTTGAATTCGCTCTTGGCCGCCGAGAATAATTCCTCGGTGCGCTTGATGTGGTCGTCCATCGTGCCGCCCACATCGAGCAGCATCAACACCTTGACGGTGTTGTGGCGTTCAGGCACGAGCTTCAGATCGAGGTAGCCGGCATTGCGGGCCGTGCTGGCAATGGTGTCGTCAAGGTCGAGCTCTTCCTCGGCCCCTTCGCGGGCAAACTTGCGCAGCCGGCGCAGCGCAATCTTGATGTTGCGCGTGCCCAGTTCAACCTGATCGTCGTAGTCGCGGTAGGCACGCTGCTCCCAGACCTTGACAGCGGTGCGGTTGCCAGCCGAGGGCCCGCCAACACGAATGCCTTCCGGGTTGTAGCCGCCGTTGCCGAACGGTGAGGTGCCGTTGGTGCCAATCCACTTGTTGCCGCCTTCGTGACGTTCTTTTTGCTCGTCAAGCAATTCCTTGAGCCGCTCCATGAGCTTGTCCAGCCCACCCATGGCCTCAATGGCAGCCTTTTCTTCGGCAGTGAATTCACGATTGAACTGGCGCTTGAGCCAGTCTTCGGCCAGATCGGGAATTTGCAGATCCAGGTTTTCGACCCCTTTGAAGTAGGCTCCAAAGGCGCGGTCGAACTTGTCGATGTTGCGCTCGTCCTTGACCATCGTGGCGCGCGAAAGCAGATAAAACTCGTCGATCGAAGGACCGATGAGTTTTTGCTTCATGCCTTCGAGCAAGGTCAGATACTCATTTATCGAGACGGGGATCTTGGCCTGTCGAAGGTGGAGAAAGAAGTCGATCAGCATGGTGTCGTCCCGTTGGGCTTGGCGGCGGCGGCAGTGCCTGTGCCGGACCAGATGGCATGAGTTATTGATAAATCCAGTTTGCGCAACGCCAGCGTATTGAAAAAGAACGCAACGCCGAAACACAGAAACATCGTTTCCGATGGCAGCCACCTCGTGAAAGCTTGCGACAGTTTCATCGAAGTGGTGCCGATCATTTCAAACACGATCGCAATGTTCAGAGGAATCCAATGCATCGTGACAGCTGCGGTCAGCGGTTGCGCTGAGCCATGTAGATAAGCCGTTCGAACAGATGTACGTCTTGTTCATTTTTGAGCAAAGCGCCGTGCAGCGGAGGAATGGCTTTCTTGTTGTCAGGGCTTTGCAGGGCTTCGGCCGGGATGTCTTCGGCCATCAGCAGGCGCAACCAGTCGATAAGTTCCGAGGTGGATGGCTTTTTTTTCAGCCCGGGCAACTCGCGCATCTGGAAAAACGCATCCATGGCGGCACCCACCAGCTCTTTCTTGATGCCCGGATAATGGACGTCGACGATTTTCTGCATCGTGTCGCGGTCCGGAAACTGGATGTAGTGAAAGAAGCAGCGGCGCAGGAAAGCATCGGGCAGTTCTTTCTCGTTGTTGGAGGTGATCATGACGATCGGCCGGTTGCGGGCCTTGATCAGTTCGCGAGTCTCGTAGACATGAAACTCCATCCGGTCGAGTTCGCGCAGCAAATCGTTCGGAAACTCGATGTCGGCTTTATCGACTTCGTCGATCAGCAGCACGACCGGCTTGTCGGCCTCAAAGGCCTGCCAGAGCACACCCTTGACGATGTAGTTGTGGATGTCCTTGACCCGCTCATCGCCCAGTTGCGAATCGCGCAGGCGTGAGACCGCATCGTACTCGTAGAGGCCTTGCTGAGCCTTGGTGGTCGATTTGATGTGCCACTGCAGCAGCGGCATGCCAAGACTCTCGGCGACCTGCTCGGCCAGCATGGTTTTGCCGGTGCCAGGTTCGCCTTTGATGAGCAAGGGTCGCTCAAGCGTAATGGCGGCGTTGACCGCCAGTTTCAGATCGTCGGTGGCAACGTAGGTTTCGGAGCCTTCAAAGCGCATGTTTAATCCCATCTGTCTGTTTAGCGCAGCAGTATACGGGCAAGCTCGGCAACCCGACTTTGCGCTCTTATCGGTGTCGGATAAAATGTTGGGCTTAAATACACAACTGGAAACCCGAATGATCGAAGCAGGATGGACAGGCGCGGGGAATACCACCCGAAACGAGGCGCTGAAAAGCGCACGCAAAGCCACGAAAGCGGGCGCGCTGCGAGCCGTGTCCAGTGTCGGCCTGGGTGTGGCCGTGGCACTGGCGCTGGCCGGCCAGGTGACCGATGCGCGGGCCCAGGACATCAAGGGCGACGTCGAGGCAGCCAAGGACAAAATCTCGATGTGCACGGGCTGCCATGCCATTCCCGGCTACAAGTCATCCTTCCCGGGTGTCTACCATGTGCCGCTGATCGCCGGCCAGAGCGAGCAATTTCTGACCAATGCGCTGATCGCCTACCGCAAAGGGGACCGTGATCACCCGACGATGCGCAGTATCGCTGGGTCATTGTCCGATCAGGATATTGCCGATCTCGCCGCGTTCTACGCCCAAGCCAACTGACCCGGACCCTACTCATGAAGTCAATGAAGTCACAATTCATCCACGCGCTTGGCGTGTTGGCGGCCGCCAGTCTGTTGGCCACTTCGGCTCAAGCAGCCGATATTGAAGCCGGCAAGGAAAAAGCGGCAGTTTGCGCAGCCTGCCATGGTGCCGACGGTAAAACTCCGATCGACCCCTCGTACGCCATTATCGCTGGCCAATACGCCGATTATCTGGTTGCTGCCTTGCGCGCCTACCGGTCAGGTAGCCGCAAGCACGCCGTAATGGGGGGGCAGGCCGCGGCCTTGTCCAACAAGGACATCGATAATCTGGCGGCCTACTACGCGAGCCTTGAAGGCCCGCTGGGTATGCGCAAGTAAGACACTGCAAAGGCAGCCCCTCGGTTCGAGGGGCGCTGCCTGGCCCGCGGCGGCCCCGCCCGGGCCTCAAGCCCCTTGCAGCACGGCCTCAGATCAGGCCTTCAAAGGGCAGACAATCCACCGGATCGCCGGCGGCAACCGTGCCCTGATCATGATGCAGCACGATCATGCAGTTGGCCTGCGACATTGATCGCAACACCCCCGAACCCTGCGAACCCGTCAAAGTCACCGTGGAGCGGCCATCGCGGTCGATCTGCAAGCAGCCGCGTTGATATTCCGTGCGCCCGACCCGTTTGCGGATTTCGGTAGTGCTTGCCGCCCGAACCAGCGGGTCGGCCTGCGGGGTGGCCCCGGCAAGAGCGCGCAGGGCCAGTCGCGCAAAGAAATAAAAGGTCACCATGACCGCTACCGGATTGCCGGGCAGGCCGAAGTACCAGGCCGCGCCAATGCGCCCGAATGCCATCGGGCGTCCCGGGCGCATGGCAATCGTCCAGAAGCGCACATCACCCAGCCGGTGCATGATTTCGCGCGTGAAATCAGCTTCGCCAACCGATACCCCTCCCGACGAAATGATCGCGTCGGCGTTGGTACTGGCCAGGCGCACCGCTTGTTCCAGCGCCTCGGGCTGATCGGGAATGACGCCCATATCAATGACATCGGCACCCAGGCGCTGCAGCATGCCGTGGATGGTGTAGCGGTTGCTGTCGTAGACCTGACCCTTGCCGAGCGGTTCGCCTATCGAGCGCAACTCGTCGCCACTGGAAAAAAACGCCACCCGGATGCGCCGCACCACCGGCAACTCGGCCAGACCGAGTGAGGCAGCCAGGCCGATATCGGCAGGGCTCAGGCGTTTGCCGGCTGGCAGTGCGGCGCTGCCGGCACGCAGGTCTTCGCCGCGATGGCGGCGATGCTGGCCGGTTTTCTGGCCGGGCGGAATCTGCACCGAATCGGCGCCAACCGTGACCAGCTCCTGAGGCACAACCGTGTCGAGCCCGGCCGGCATCATCGCGCCGGTCATGATGCGCACGCACTGGCCCGCTGCCACTTCGGGGGCCTCGGCCTGGCCGGCCATGACGGTACCCACCAATCGCAGCGTGGCGCTGCCGTCAGCGGCCAGATCGGCGCCCCGCAGTGCATAGCCGTCCATGGCTGAATTGTCGTGGGCGGGCACGTCGATCGGGCTGAGCACATCGGCGGCCAGGATGCGGTCGAGGGCGCCGCGAATGGCTACCGATTCGATTGCTTGCACCGGCTGCACCGCTTGCAGCATGATCTCTTGCGCCAGTGCGACCGGCAGCGCGTCGGGGTTGTAGCCCTCGAGGCGGGCGGTAATGGCGTCCAGATCAACGATCGGGGCGGTCGGGCTAGCGCTCATCGGGCTGGGTTCTCTTGCTCGGGTTCAAATCGGGTCAGGTCGTCAGGCGTATTGATGTTGCGGAATGCCTGTTCATCTTCAAAGTCGACGGTGACAGCCTCGTGTTCGGTGTACCACCGATCGATTTTGCGACCGCCGCCGGCCAGAAAACGGGCCAGATCGTCGCGCAGATGGCTGGCCACCAGCGCAAAGACCGGATGGGTCTGCGTGCCCGTGCGGGCGTAGGCGAGCGGCCGGCCGCTGGATTCGACGGCGTTGGCAAGTCGCGCGACCAGGTCGAGTGGCAGAAACGGCGAGTCACAGGGGCAGGTCAGCAGCCAGGGGCTGGTGCAGGCAGTCAGGCCGGCATGCAGGCCTGCCAATGGTCCGGCAAAACCGCCGATTTCGTCGCTGACAATCGGCAGGTCGAAGGTTTCGAAGCGCTCGGGCTCCTGATTGACATTGAGCAGCAGCGAGCCAACCTGCGGCGCAAGCCGGGTGATGACATGGCTGACCATGGGTTGGCCCCGGAACAAGGTCAGCGCCTTGTTGGCGCCGCGCCCATCCCGGCTCATGCGGCGACCCAGGCCGCCAGCCAGGACCAGACCCGTGATATCGGTCGGGTTCATCATGCGAGTGCGGTGCCGCCGCCCGGTTCGCGGACGAAACGTTCGGCGCCGGTGAACAACAGGTAGTGTTTGCCGCGGCACCGGCCCAGCATCGTGATGCCGACTTGCTCGGCAATCTGGTAGCCCATCTGCGTCAGACCGGAGCGGGAAACCAGAAACGGGATCTGCATTTGCGCACACTTGATGACCATCTCGGAGGTCAGCCGGCCGGTGGTGTAGAACACTTTGTCGCTGCCACTGACGTTGTTGGCCCACATCCAGCCGGCGATTGCATCGACCGCGTTATGGCGACCGACATCCTCGACAAAGAGCAAGACCTCGCCACGGTCCGGGCCCGCGTTGGCACAAAGTGCGCAGCCATGAACGGCTCCGGCCTGCTTGTAAATGGTGTCATGGTCGCGCAGCCGCTCGAGCATGGTTTGCAAGGCCGGGGCTGTAAGCCGGGCGCCGGCGGGCAGGCTGATCGCGTCGATCTCATCCATCAGGCTGCCAAAAATGGTTCCCTGCCCGCAACCCGTGGTGACAGTGCGCTGCGACAGACGCTCGTCCAGTTCGCCGGCAACCGCACTTTCCCAGAGCGTTTTGCCGGTCAGCTGCAGCGCGCGCGTAGTGACCGCGACCGAATCGGTTTCCCAGTCAACCTGTACCGTGGCAATGTCCTCGACGGCGTCAATCAGGCGCTGGTTGCGCAGATAGCCCAGCGCCAGGTATTCGGGCGCCGCGCCCAGCGTCATCAGTGTGACCAGTTCGCGTTTGTCCAGATACAAGGTGAGCGGATGCTCGCCGGCAATGCGGGTGCTGCGCAGGGCACCGGTTTCATCGATGGCTGAAACTTCATGCGTCGATGGGCGCGGATTGTTGCTCAGCGAAAGCATGTCAGCCGCCAATGTAGGACATCTCGATTTTGCGCTCGCCCGGGGTCTGGGCGGAGCGCTGTTCG
>CAXBNM010000046.1:0-18653 GCA_963976885.1 uncultured Burkholderiaceae bacterium | reverse complement strand
TACGGCCGGCAACAACCGCGAGGTTGGTTACCACGGGCTGCGCTGGGATGACTTGATGACGCGTTCGGGTTATCCGAAAAAATCCGTCCTGCCTTCCGACTACCGTGGTCCGGCAGCCGAATCGCTGGCGGGCATTGAGCCAGCCAAGCGGCGCACCACGCCAGCCGGCGGCAGTGTTCTGGCCCAGCAACGCAATTCCCCCTACGGCAAGCCGGTCGAACAGAACAGCGTGCGTTTCTAGCGCTGGCAATGCCTCGCAAAAATGGCGGCCTCTGGTCGCCATTTTTTTTGGCTCATTGCGATGAACCCTCTCTGCCCCAGCGGCGACTCACCAGCAAGCCCCTTACTTCGGGGATAGGCAGAAATCATTGTGTTCTGCACATTGCGAGGCGATCCGGGCGGCTGCACCTGTCAGTGGCATTGAGCGCTTTGATCATTGCCAACCGACGAGGAGCCTCCCATGCGTTACACCACCAAACTATCTGCCCTGATCATCAGCTCAGCGTTACTCGCAGCTTGCGGCGGCGGTGGGAGCGACAGCTCTGCCGACACCGGCTCTGATCCGGCGGACAGTCGCGATGACACCGCCACACCGTCACCCGCACCCGGGCCTTCGCCAGCACCAGGTCCTGGCCCTGCACCCGGCCCGGCGCCGTCACCGGAAGACCCCGCAGCCTTGCCGGCAATCATTCTGTCCAGCAGCGAAGGCGCAGCCGAAGGGCTTGTCGGCTGCCTGAACAAAGGGCTGTACACATTCGGCGAAGTCGAGAGGCTGACGGCTTACAGAATCACCAGCGACAACAAGTCGACACCGATCACGGTCCAGAACATCACCAGCCGACAACTGTTTCAGGCGCAGGAAAGCCTGCTTGCCGGCACTTATCATCGCCAATCAGTAGGTGTGGGCTCGTACGACCGGTTCAGACTGGTCGGCGACAACCTGTTCCTGCAAGGCTCGACGCAATTTGGCTCGTATCTGGCCAATCCGCAACCTCAGGTAACTTATTTCGACCTGGAAGAAGGCGAAACGAAGCAAAACCAGTACAGCATCTACGACGGCCAGAGAAACCCCGACGCCAGCCCGCGCTTGCTGACGCGAACCGAGAATCAAACCTATGTTGGCCGGCAGACCATTACCGTCCCGGCGGGCACTTTTGAAACCTGTCGGGTCAACCTCATGCCGGCCGCCGACTTTCTGGATACAGGCTGGCATCTCTGGTACGCGGTGGGCAGTGGCGTACTGGTCAAAGGCATCAATTTCCAGACTGCCGGGCGCAGTGAAGGCGCGCCAGTCATGGAGTTCACCCGCGAACTCACCTCGGCCAGTTTCGGTTCGACGCAAGTGCAGCCCTGAGCGGAGGGCTTTGCGGGCGCGTGGCTGTTAGCATTCGGGCCATGCCCTGGAAAGAGATTGACCCTCAATGAAAATTGCCACCTGGAACGTAAACTCGCTGCGCGTGCGGCTTGACCATCTGCTCGCCTGGTTACAGGACAATCCGGTCGATGTGATCGGCCTCCAGGAAACCAAACTGGTCGATGCCAAGTTTCCGGCGCAGGAAATCGAAGCCGCGGGCTATCACGTGGTTTTTGCCGGACAACCCACCTATAACGGCGTGGCGCTGCTGACCCGGCGCGACACGGTCGGTGAGCCGCTTAACGTAATTGCCGGCAACCCGAACTTTCCCGATGAACAACAACGGCTGATCACGGCCACTTGCGCCGGTATTCGCGTCACCTGCGCCTATGTGCCCAACGGTCAGGCCGTGGACTCGGACAAATACGATTACAAGCTGCGCTGGCTCGATGCGCTGACCGGCTGGCTTGATGAGGGCGCCGGTGAGCCCGGCACGCCGCGCGTGCTGCTTGGTGACTTCAATATTGCCCCCGACGATCGAGATGTTCACGATCCAGAGGCCTGGAAGGACAAAATCCTTTGTTCGGTGCCCGAACGGGAGCGCCTGCAAAAGCTGCTGGCGCTGGGCATGGTCGACTCATTCCGGCTGTTTGAACAAGCCGAGCGCTCGTTCAGCTGGTGGGACTACCGTCAGCTCGGCTTTCGGCGCAACGCCGGGCTGCGCATCGATCTGGTGCTGGTTGACGAGGTTTTGCGGCCACGGGTCACGGCCAGCGAAATCGACAAGACACCTCGCCGCCTTGAAAAACCCTCCGATCACGCCCCGGCCATCTGTACGATCGAGAGCTGAGCAGGCTGACAAACCCCGGCGCGGCGCCCGCAGACACCGCGCCGTCCGCCTTATTCGGGTAGATCGAGCTCTTGCACCTTGCGCGTGATGGTGTTGCGCCCCAGGCCGAGAATCCGGGCCGCATCTATGCGCCGCCCCTTGGTATGGCGAAGCGTAATACTAAGCACCGTCGATTCAAACTCGCGCGTGAGCTGACGCATGATGTCGCCCTCACTGCCGGTTGCCGGATCAGATTCAATCTCAGCCAGCATCCGCGACACGCGCGAGCTGAGCAGATTGGTCCAGTCCGAGCCGCCGTCGACCTGACCGACGCCGACGGAGCCGTTACCACCATAGGGGGATGCAAACGTCGACGCGCCATTCGAGCCGTTAGCCCCATGCGTGCCATTGACGCCGTTGGCTCCATTGGCTCCATTCAAACCATTGACACCGCTGACGCCATTCACACTGCCGGCGCCATTCATGCCGGTGACGGTACTTGTCGGCTGCTGGAAGCCCGCGCTTGATCCCGACGCCCCGTCGTAAGCCTGCTGCCCTGGCGCCGCCGCCTCGCGAGCCAGACGCAGATCAGGTGGCAAGTCATTGACGTCGACAATCTGGGCCGGTGCCATCACGGTAATCCAGCGACAAGCGTTTTCCAGCTGACGCACATTGCCGGGCCAGTCAAACGCGCTGAGCACCTTGACGGCTTCTTCGGTCAGCCGCTTGGGCGTCGCGCCCATCTCGGCGGCGGCTTCACCCAGAAAGTGATCAGCCAGCAAAGGCACATCTTCGCGCCGCTCACGCAGCGATGGCAGGCGAATGCGAATCACGTTGAGACGATGAAACAAATCTTCGCGGAACAAGCCCGCCTTGACGCGGTCTTCCAGTGCCTGGTGGGTGGCAGCAATCACCCGCACGTTGGCGCGAATCGATTGCGTACCGCCGACACGGGAAAATTCGCCATCGGACAAAACGCGCAGCAAGCGAGTCTGCAACTCGGCCGGCATATCGCCGATCTCGTCAAGAAACAAGGTACCGCCCTCGGCTTGCTCAAAGCGACCACGCCGTTGTTGCTGGGCGCCGGTAAACGAGCCACGCTCGTGACCGAACAGCTCTGACTCAAGCAACTCATGCGGAATGGCGGCGGTATTGAGGGCCACGAAGGGTTTATCCCGGCGCACGCTGTGCGTGTGCAAGGCGCGAGCGACCAACTCTTTACCACTACCCGATTCACCGGTGATCAAGACGGTTACCGGCGACTGGGCCAGGCGCCCGATGGCCCTGAACACTTCCTGCATCGCCGGTGCCTGACCAAGAATACCCATGCCGGCCACCGAAGGCGTAGCGGCCTCGCTGGTGCGGGTACGTTCGTCAACGGCGCGCCGAATCAGATCGACGGCGTTGGCCAGATCGAAGGGCTTGGCCAGGTATTCGAACGCCCCATTCTGGAACGCCGACACCGCACTTTCCAGATCGGAAAACGCGGTCATGATGATGACCGGCAAATTCGGATGCGATTCCTTGATCGATTGCAGCATCGAAATCCCGTCTACTCCGGGCATGCGAATGTCAGAGACCAACACTCGAGGCGTATCGCCCTTCAATGCGTCAATGCAATCATCGGCACATTCAAACGCACGCACTGCAAATCCTTCACGAATGAGTGCGCGCTCAAGCACCCATCGAATCGACTGATCGTCATCGACAATCCAGACGCCATTCATACAACCCCTCCTCAAGCTTCCCGCTCGCTGCTTTCAATCCAGGGGACGACCATTTTGAAGTCGGTGTGCCCGGGGCGTGAGTCACACTCGATCACACCACCGTGTTGCTGCACATACGACTGCGCCAAGGTCAATCCAAGTCCCGTGCCTCCTTCGCGGCCCGAAACCAAGGGCAGGAAGACACGGTCACGAATGTCCGGGGGGATCCCCGGACCATTGTCAATCACATGCAATTCCAATGCCAGTTTGAAGCGTTGTCTTGCAATCGTGACCTGACGGGCCACGCGAGTTCGAAAATCTATGCGTCCATTGCCGTGTAATGCCTGCGCGGCGTTGCGCGCCAGATTCAACACAACCTGAATGAGTTGTTCGCGATCCGCCTCAATGGGTGGCAGTGAAATGTCGTAGTCGCGCACGATTTCAAGCCCGTGCGTGAATTCAGCCAGCAGCAAGGCGCGCACATGCTCACAAACTTCGTGCACGTTGACCCAACTGAGCCGTTGCGCTTGCCGGTGCGGAATCAGGAGCCGATCGACCAGCGCCGCCAATCGATCGACCTCGGTCACGATCACACCCGCGCCTTCGGCCAGCGGGGTGCCTTCAAGTTCAATCTGCAGCAATTGCGCAGCGCCACGAATGCCGCCTAAGGGATTCTTCACCTCATGGGCCAGGTTGCGCAACATATCGCGGTTCTCACTGGCCAGTTCGGTCAGTCTTTCATCGCGAGCAGCACGAACCCGGGTGTCATTCTCCTGGACTTCAAGCACCAGCGGCCCGTCTGGCAAACCGGGCACGACCACGGTAATCAACAGATCAAGCGCTTCGCGACCGGCGACAGGGGTTTCAAAGTCAATACGCTTCTGACTGAATTCGTCTTGCCGCGCCTGGGCGATCAACTCGAAAACCGGATCGCAATGGCTCATCAGCCGCTCAATGGTGTCGCCGATCACGAAGCGCGAGGAGACATCGAACAGCGTTTGCGCAGCTCCGTTCAGATAGAGAATCTTGTCGTCTTCGCCCAGCAGCACAATGCCAGAGGCGAGCAATTCGAGTGGCTGCAGGCGTACGCGCAGCGCTTGTGACGACTGCTGTACAAGCCAGTCCGCTGAAAGGGTTTCGCTACCCGCCGGATCATTTTCCCAGTCTGAAACCCCGTTCATTCATTCCTCAGTTCAGGTCTTCCAGCTCCCGCTGCAGAGCACTGATATTGTTCTCACCGCGATCGATGTCGGCCTTCAGGCTCGCGACCCGATCAAGATATTTCTGATAATTACGTTCGCTGCCCAAGCGTTCGGGCTCCCCGCCCTTGTACTCATCGCGCAGCGTTTCAAGCTTTGCGCGTTCGCGGCGCATTTCGTCGCGCAAAATCTTTTTGCGCGCATCATCGCGCTGCTGCTGCCGGGCACTGCTGACTTTCGGAAAGTCCTTGCCCGGGTCCTTGCTTGCCGACGGATCGGCTGACTTGGACGGAGCCGGTAGCCGAGGCGCCTGAATCGTTGTGATGGCGGGCAAATTCAACTCATCACACGTCTTGCCATCACTGTCAGCCGGCCGACTGTTGCTGTATTCAACAATGCCGGTATTGGTCGTACAGCGAAAAATCGGGTTGCCCTGCGCCGCAACCGGCACGCTCAGCCCTGTCAGGCTCAGTGCCAGGCCCAGGGCCGGCAAGCCGCGCCTGGACCATGCCAGGGAGTGAACAGAGAAAAGACGAGAAACAGCGGACAAAACGGGCGAATTCATGATCGGCAACCTGAGCGACGAAGGTGCAATCAATCTACCGCAGGTACCGCGGATTGGTAGATATCAACCGTTCAACGGTCAATCGGAACCGTTGACGAGAGCATCCGAATCAATCCACTGAAGTAAAAAAGCAACAATTCAACACATGCAATGCTTCGATTCCGGTCACCCGGTGCCCGGTTGGCGGCCCTGATCTGCAGCCGCCAACCGGATGACTACACCTGCTTACAGCGAGTAGTACATGTCGAACTCGGCCGGATGAGCAGCCATCCGGATCCGGTTGACTTCTTCCATTTTCAGTTCGATGTACGCATCGATCATTTCATCGCTGAACACACCACCACGGGTCAGGAACTCGCGGTCAGCGTTAAGCGCGTCAAGGGCTTCGTCAAGCGAGGCACAGACGGTCGGGATCTTTGCATCCTCTTCGGGCGGCAGATCGTACAAGTTCTTGTCGGCAGCCTCGCCGGGATCGATCTTGTTCTGGATACCGTCCAGGCCGGCCATCAGCAGCGCGGCAAAACACAGGTACGGATTGGCCATCGGATCCGGGAAGCGGCACTCGATGCGGCGCCCCTTCGGGTTGGCAACGTACGGAATCCGGATCGATGCTGAGCGGTTACGGGCCGAGTAAGCCAGTTTGACCGGCGCTTCGAAGTGCGGCACCAGACGACGGTAACTATTGGTTGACGGATTGGTGATCGCGTTCAGCGCTTTGGCGTGCTTGATGATGCCGCCGATGTAGAACAGAGCGGTTTCTGACAGACCAGCGTACTTGTCGCCGGCGAACAGGTTTTCACCGTCTTTCCAGATCGACTGGTGCACGTGCATACCCGAGCCGTTATCGCCGACAACCGGCTTGGGCATGAAGGTAGCGGTTTTGCCATAGCTGTTGGCAACGTTCATGACCACGTACTTGAGGATCTGGTTCCAGTCGGCGCGCTGCACCAGATCTGAGAACTTGGTACCGATTTCATTCTGACCCGCGCCAGCCACTTCATGGTGGTGCACTTCGACGGGAACACCCATCTGCTCGAGAATGAGGCACATTTCGCCGCGCATATCCATCATCGAATCGACTGGCGAAACCGGGAAGTAACCGCCTTTGACCGTCGGGCGATGGCCCAGATTGCCGCCTTCGATTTCGCGACCGGTGGTCCAGCTCGCTTCTTCGGAGTTGATCTTGTAGAAAGCGCCGCCCATTTCATTGGCCCAGGTCACGCTGTCGAAGACGAAGAACTCGGGTTCGGGCCCGAAATAGGCCACATCACCGAGGCCGCTCGACTTCATGTAAGCCTCGGCACGACGCGCGATCGAACGCGGGTCACGCGAATAGCCTTTGCCGTCGGAGGGCTCGACCACGTCGCAGGTCAGCAGCAGGGTCGGCTCTTCGCGAAACGGGTCCATCACGGCAGTTTCCGGGTCCGGCATCAGCAACATGTCTGACGCTTCAATTCCCTTCCAGCCCGCAATCGAGGAGCCGTCAAAGGCATGACCATCGGCGAATTTGTCTTCGTCAAAAGCCGTCACCGGCACCGAGACGTGTTGCTCCTTACCTTTGGTATCGGTAAAGCGAAAATCAACGAATTTCACCTCGTTGTCGGTGATCATCTTCATGACTTCTTTTGAGTTGGCGGTGGCCATTCAGTGCCTCTCCTCGTTGAGTAAACAGTGTTGCTGAAAAATTAAGACGGATGCTGCTACATGCCTGGCAACCGGGAACGCGCATTGTCGGGAATTCTCCCGACGCCGGCAATCGACAAATGTCGCCAGGTGGCTGGCAAATCGGACTTCGTTCCGACAATACTCAGCAGCAACCGTGCCAACCCGCTTGAAGCCACCACTGGGCCGCAAATTGGGGCTTACAGCCATGGTGGGCCGGCCTCGAGGCGCCAACAGGCCGCTACGCACCATCATAGTGCGCACAATTCTGGTGCGTTGACAGTCTAAACCCTATTTTGGTGCATAAGCGCAAGAACGACAAAACAAAGCCATTCAGGACCCACATCACTGAAAGTGGCGCTCAGTCCTCCAGGAACAGCATCTGCAAATCGTTGAGAAACGCCATCCCTTTGGAACTGGCTTGCAGCAAGCCCGGGTCCTCACCGATAAGACCGGCTTGGTGAGCAGCTTTCAGCGCTGGCGCCAGAACAGCCGGATCGAGTCCGGTGCGCTCGGCAAATACCGAGACCGGGACCCCGTCGAGCAGCCGCAATGCGTTGAGCATGAATTCGAACGGCAACTCGGCCGGACTCAAGACGCGCTCCTGGTGCATGGCCTGCCCGGCGGCAACCGCCTTCAGATATTGCGCAGGATGGCGCACCCGTGTCTGGCGCACGATCCGGTCATGGAAAGACAGCTTGCCGTGCGCGCCGGCACCAATGCCCAGGTAATCGCCAAAGGCCCAGTAGTTGAGATTGTGGCGGCAACGCATGCCGGCACGCGCATAAGCGCTGACCTCGTAGCGCGTCAGCCCCGCGGCCTCGTTGATCTGAACGACAAGGTCGGTCATATCGGCAGACAGATCAGGGTCGGGCAAACCGTCGGGCGGATTCACCGCAAATGCGGTGCCGGTTTCCAGCGTGAGCTGATAACACGACAGATGCGCACTGCCGTGGGCATGGGCAGCGCGCAAGTCTTGCTCGAGTTCGGCCATGCTCTGATTCGGCAATCCGAACATCAGGTCAATATTGACGCTGTCAAAGATGGCCACCGCGCTGTCGGCAGCCTGGTGGGCGGCATCGGCATCGTGGACGCGGCCCAGCCGGGCCAGTTGCTGATCATCAAAACTCTGCACACCAAGCGACAGACGATTGACCCCCGCTTGCGCAAAACCGGCGAAGCGATCCTTCTCGAAGGTGCCCGGATTCGCCTCCATGGTGATCTCGGCATCGGCATTGATGCGCAGGCGCGCCCGGAACGCTTGCAGCAATTGTTCGATTGCTGCGGGTTCAAACAGGCTGGGCGTACCGCCACCGAAGAAGATGGTCTGTACCGAGCGCCCCCAGACCAGCGGCAACGACTGTTCAAGATCGGCGATCAATGCGTCGACGTATGCCGCTTGGGCGATGCCGTCGGCCGGTTGCTGATGCGAATTGAAATCGCAATACGGGCACTTTTGCAGACACCAGGGCAGATGCACATAAAGCGCCAGCGGCGGTGGCGCTTGCAGGCCGATCGATGCGACCTGGCTGGCGCCGCCCTTGGTGGCCGGCACCAGACGAATGATTTCAGCCATGACCTGGTGCGCCGCCCGCGTCGTGCAGACGCGCGGTCAGTTGCGCCTGCAGTTGCTGCATGGCCTGGCCGCGATGGCTGATCCGGTTTTTATCAGCAGCCGTCATCTCGGCGGCCGTGCAATCGAGTTCGGGCAGAAAAAAATGTGGGTCGTAACCAAAGCCCCCCGAACCACGCGGCTCGGCGATGATCTCGCCATGCCATAGCCCCAGGGCAATCAACGGCAGTGGATCCTCGGCATGGGCCAGCCAGACGAGTGCACAAACGTAATACGCGTTATTTTTGCCTGATTTATCGCCAAGTGCGTCGAGTCGAGAGATCAGATGATGATTGTTGTCGGCATCGCCCTGGCCGGCACCGGCACGCTCGGCAAAGCGGGCCGAATAAACGCCGGGATCGCCGCCCAACGCCGGCACACAGATGCCGGAGTCGTCGGCGACGGCCGCCAGACCCGATTGCTGCGACGCATGCCGGGCTTTGACCAGTGCATTCTCAATGAAGGTCGGGTGCGGCTCGGGCGGCGCCTTGATACCGAGCTCGCCCTGTGCCACCGTCTGCATGCCAAACGGCGCCAGCAACGCCTGCAATTCACGTAGCTTGCCGGCATTGCCCGAGGCAACAACGCATTGAGCAGGAGTCATGAATGCTCCCGTTTCAGTCATTCAGCGCCGCGCGCTGCAGACCGATCAGGGTTTCAATGCCGCTTTGCGCCGAGTCGAGCATCGCGTCGAGTTCGGCGCGGCTGAAGGCACCGCGCTCGGCCGTGCCCTGCACTTCAATGAGGCCGCCGCTGCCGGTCATGACGACATTCAGATCGGTGCCACAGGTGGAATCTTCCGGGTAATCGAGGTCGAGCAACACCGCACCGCTGTGCATACCCACCGACACGGCCGCAACCGGCTCGCGCAGCGGCGTGCCGACCAGTTCGCCGGCGGCGGTCAGCGAAGCAAACGCATCGGCGAGCGCCACCCAGGCGCCGGTAATGCTCGCGCAGCGCGTGCCGCCATCGGCCTGCAACACATCGCAATCGATGGCCACCGTGCGTTCGCCCAGTTGCTCGAGATCGACCACGGCGCGCAGACTGCGGCCGATGAGGCGCTGAATTTCCTGGGTCCGGCCGCTTTGCTTGCCGCGCGCCGCTTCGCGCTGACCACGCGTGTGCGTGGCGCCCGGCAACATGCCGTATTCGGCAGTCAGCCAGCCTCGGCCCTGCCCTTTCATCCAGCCCGGTACACGGTCTTCGATGCTGACGGTACACAACACACGGGTGTGACCGAAGGTGACGAGCACACTGCCCGGCGCATACCGGGTATAGCCTCGTTCGAAGCTGACCGGACGCAATTGATTATTCAGGCGCCCGTCTGCGCGGACGGGGGCCTGGCCGGTTTGCTGCGTCATTAATTTCCTCCGGTTTTCTCGATGGCTTCGCGGATTTCGCGAATGGTTTTTTCGATTTCGTCGTCGGAAATATCTTCATCCGACTCTTCGGCCTGCTCGAGACCGACCGCAATCGTGGTGGTGATGGCCCCTTCGGGCACTTCACGCGACGACAGATCGGTGTCGAGTTCGTCGCCTTCCCAGTGTACGGCAAGTGCCGTGGCATTGTCGGCGGTCGGCCCTTCGGCCTTGACCGCGCGTTGCACCAGGCCGGGTACGCTGGACGCCAGTGGCGCCACCGACAGCGCAGCGGCAATGTCGCCATCGCCCAGTGCCGACCAGACGCCATCCGAACACAGCATCAGGTGGTCGCCCGGCTGCAATTCATGCGCGCCGCTCAGTTCGATGGTCGGATCGAACGGCGAGCCCAAGCAATTGAGCACCTTGTTTCGTTCAGGGTGGTTTTCTTGTTCTTCCGGGGTAATCAGCCCCAGATTGACCAGGTTTTGCACCTTGGAATGATCTTCAGTGCGCATCAGACAATTGCCATCGCGCACCCAGTACAGCCGTGAGTCGCCGGCATGAGCCCACCAAGCGTGACCGTTCTGAATGATGCAGGCCACCACGGTGGTGCGCGGTGACTCGGGCATGCGATTGGCATGCTGATAACGCAAGATGTCGCGATGGCCATTGCGCAGCGACATGTCGAGAAAACCCGCCGGGTCGGCAATCGACGGGCGCGCCGCCTTTTGGAAGGAAGCGGCAGCGGCTTGCAGCGTCAATTGAGCGGCCACCTCGCCGCGCAAGTGCCCGCCCATGCCATCGGCAACGACCATCAACAAGGTATCGCGCGTAAAGCAATACCCCATGCGGTCCTGGTTATAGGACCGCGCGCCGATCAGCGAGTCCTGGTAGATGGAGAATCTCACGTGACCTTGCTCAGTTCGAGGCGATCAGGCTGTGCTGATCGTTATCCTGCTGGATTGTTTTGCGGGGGGCGATGGCCGACCAGATTCTTGAAATACGCCCTTTACGAGGTTGATCGGGCAGATTAACGGATCGCAACGCCCGTTGCAGCGAAAAAACGCTTTGCGGTCGTTCGACCGGATCCAACTTGACGCACCAAATGATGATATCAAGCAACGCCTGCGAGTAGGCGCCCGACAGACGGTCGATCGAATCAATCAGCAAGTCTTCCTTGGCGCGCTTATCGGCCGGCTGCGGGGGCATACCGGCCATGCAGGCATACATGCTGGTACCCAGTCCATACACATCGGTCCAGGGACCAAGGCGCGGATTGCGCCGATAAAGTTCGGGGGCCGCAAAGCCGGGTGTGTACATCGGGAACAGGCGCGGGCTGTCGGCATCGAGGGTGCGACGGGCCGCGCCAAAATCGAGCAGCAACGGCGTGCCATCCATGCGCAGGTAGACATTGGCCGGCTTCAGATCGAGATGCAGCAAGCGGTTGGTGTGCACCTCGCGCAAGCCATTCATGACCAGATTGAACACGTGAATGACATGGCGCTCGGCCAGCACGGTCTGAATTGGCGGCTCGCCATCGGCTTTTTCGGCCTTGTGGCGTTCGGCCCGGCGCGCATTGATTTTGCGGTGGCGCAGCACGATTTCCTGCAGGCTGCGCCCTTTTTCGAAGGCCATCACCATGTAGACGGTGTTGTTGGCCCGGAAGAAATTGACGACTCTGACGACGTTGGGATGAAAAATGCCGGCCAGCGCGCGGCCTTCTTCGAAAAAGCACTTCATGCCATTGCGAAATGTCGCCAAATGCTTTTCTTCGACATTCGGTTTGAGTTCGCCAGCGACGCGCTTGGACAAATTGCTCGGCAGATACTCCTTGATGGCGAACTGCGCCCCCGCCCCATCCTCGGCCAGATAGACGATCGAAAAGCCACCGCTCGCAATCTTCCTTACGATACGATAGCCATTGATTTCAAGCCCATCGGGCAAGGGGGCGTTCTTCTGCGTGCCCATAGATTCCAGACGAAGTGGCGGGTTAGTCCCGCCTGATTTTACGATTAAACCTCAGTCGAAACGATACGTGACCGATAAACGCATGACCACCGGACCAGCGGTGCAGAGTATGACCGGTTATGCGATGCGCACCGACAACGCCCAACCCGCCCTGTCGGTGGAGTTTCGCGGCGTCAACGGACGCTTCCTCGATCTGGCGTTGCGCATACCCGACGAATTGCGCAGTGCCGAGCCGGCGTTGCGCGATTTACTACGCGGCCGACTGGCCCGCGGCAAGGTGGAATGCCGGGTCAATCTGCACGCCGACGCGCTCCGCAACCAGACCACCCCCAATCCGGCGGTGCTGCAAGCGCTGACCGCGTCGCTGACCGCATTGCGCCAGGCGCTGCCCGACCTGGCCCCGCCCAATGCTGCGCAATTGCTGAGCTACCCTGGCCTTTTTGCCGGCACCCCCAACCTCGAGCTGCTGCAGGTACGTTTGCTCGAACTGGCAGCGCAGGCACTGGACGACTTTATCGCCTCGCGCATCAGCGAAGGCGAACGCCTCAAAGTCGTGTTGCACGAGCGCCTCGACGCCATCGAAGCCATTGCCGACCAGCTCAGGGTACGCGCCCCCGAAATGACGGCCGAGTACCAGCGCAAACTGACCGAACGCATCGAACAAGGTCTGAGCGCCCTGCCCGCCAGCCAGTCGCTGGCGCCGGCCGAACTGGCCGCGCGGGTCACGCAAGAGGTCAGCATCTATGGCTTGCGCGCCGATGTGGCCGAAGAAATTGACCGCCTGCTGGGCCATGTCACCGAATGCCGCAACCGGCTCAATGGCACCGGTCCGGTCGGTAAACGGCTCGATTTTCTGATGCAGGAACTGAACCGGGAAGCCAATACGCTGGGCTCCAAGGCCGCCGCCATCGATTTGACGCGGGCCGCCGTAGACTTGAAGGTTCTGATTGAACAAATTCGCGAACAGGTACAAAACCTTGAATAAACCGAGCGCAGAGCCCTCCAACGACCGTCACCAGGCCTATTCGGGCAGCCTGTTTGTCGTCGTTGCGCCCTCCGGAGCGGGCAAAACCTCCCTGGTACGGGCCCTGCTCGGCCAGCACGGCGCACTGCAACTGTCGGTATCGTTCACGACCCGTGCGCCCCGCGACGGTGAAACCGACGGCAAGGACTACAACTTTGTCAGCCGGGAAGACTTCATCCGCCGGCGCGATGCGGGCGAATTCCTGGAATGGGCCGAAGTGCACGGCAACCTGTACGCCACCTCACGCGAGTGGATCGCCAGCCGCATTGCCGATGGCGACGACATTCTGCTCGAAATCGACTGGCAAGGCGCCGGCCAGGTGCGCGAGCAGTTTCCCGATGCCGTGGGTATTTTCATTGCGCCGCCATCCATCGAAGAACTCAGGCTGCGCCTGAAGCGCCGCGGCCTCGACAGTGACGACATCATCGAGCATCGGGTCCGGGCCGCCACCCGCGAATTGAAAGAGGCGTATCGGTTCGAATATGTTATTATTAATCAAGACTTTGCCAGTGCCCTGCAAGAACTCAGTTCAGTTGTTGAAGCCTCCCGCGTGCGGTATCGCCAGCAGCAGGCCAGACACCATGAATTGTTTTCCCAGTTGGGCCTCATAAGTCGCTAGCCAGGTCGTCTGCCGTTTCAAGTCAAAAGCCTCTGCTGGCCTCGTGCCCGCGGCGCTTGCCCGGCTGACCCTGACTACAAAAACCCTCTCATCCTTACCGAGCTCCCACCATGGCCCGTATTACCGTTGAAGACTGTCTCGCCCGAATCCCGAATCGCTTCGAGCTGACCTTGTGCGCCACGTATCGCGCGCGCATGCTGGCCCAGGGCCATACGCCCAAAGTTGATGCCAAAGACAAACCCACGGTGACCGCGCTGCGCGAAATCGCCAAGGGCGAGGTTGGCATCGAGATGCTGCGCCGCGTTCCGACTTGAACTCAACCGACCCGCAAGCCGTTCAGGCAGCCCGCGCTGCCTCACCTGAACCGCTTCAGGTCGATCCCGTTTTACCTGTTGACGGCTCGCAGACCGAATCTGCGCAGCCCGGGTTGCCACCCTCAGACACGCCCGCCCCGGGCCAAACCGGGCTGACGGGCGATGGCAATCTGACCGATCCGAGCGCGCTGATCTACACCGCGCTGCCCGAACTGACGCATGTTGCAACCTTCGCGTCACTGTCGGACATCCTCGCCTCCTATCTGCCCGAGAAAGATCAAAAACGGGTGCGTGAGGCGTATCGCTTTGCTGACGAAGCCCATCTGGGTCAGTTTCGCAGCAGCGGCGAACCCTATATTTCGCACCCGATTGCGGTCGCTGAAATCTGCGCTGGCTGGAAACTCGATACCGAGTCGATGATGGCGGCCTTGCTGCACGACACGGTCGAAGACACCGACGTCACCAAAACCGCCGTCCATGAAAAGTTCGGCGCCCAGGTGGCCGAACTGGTCGACGGCTTGTCCAAGCTCGACAAAGTGCAGTTCGCCACCCGCGAACAACACCAGGCCGAGAGCTTTCGCAAAATGCTGCTGGCCATGGCGCGCGATGCACGCGTCATCCTGATCAAGCTTGCCGACCGGCTGCACAACCTGCGCACGCTGGGCGCCGTGTCGGCCGAAAAACGGCGCCGCGTCGCCAACGAAACCCTGCAGGTCTACGCGCCCATCGCCTCGCGCCTGGGTCTGTACAAGATCTACCGTGAAATGCTCGATCTGTCCTTCATGGCGGCGTATCCGCGTCGCTTCGAGGTGTTGAGCAAGGCGGTCAAGGCGGCCCGTGGCAACCGCCGCGAAGCCATTGCGCAGGTCTACTATGAAGTGACCAAGGCGCTCCCCAAAGCGGGCATCAAGGCCGAGGTCTTTGCGCGCGAAAAAGCGCTCTACTCGATCTATCAGAAAATGCGCAACAAGCGCATGCCGTTTTCCAAGGTCTACGATGTTTACGGCGTGCGCGTCATTGTCGATGACGTCCTCAGTTGCTATACGGCATTGGGTGCCTTGCATCTGGCCTTCAAGCCAATACCGGGGCGCTTCAAGGATTACATCGCGCTCGGCAAGGACAACGGCTATCAGTCGCTGCACACCACGTTGATCGGCCCGTCCAATATTCCGATCGAGTTTCAGATTCGCACCCACGAAATGCAACGCCTGGCCGAAAGCGGCGTTGCGGCGCACTGGCTCTACAAAACAGACGCCGAAGAATATTCCGATCTGTCCAAGCTGGCCCATCAGTGGCTGCAGACCTTGCTCGACATTCAGAACAACACCGGCGATGGGCTGGAGTTCATGGATCACGTCAAGGTCGATCTGTTCCCCGACGAGGTCTATGTTTTCACGCCCAAGGGCGAAATCAAGGCGCTGCCGCGCAGCGCCACCGTGCTCGACTATGCCTATTCGGTGCACACCGATATCGGCAATCAGTCGGTGAGCGGACGCATCAATGGCGCGCCGGCCCATCTGCGCGACGAACTGAGCAGCGGCGATATGGTTGAGGTCCTGACCGATCCGAAAGCACGGCCCAAGCCAACCTGGCTGGCCTATGTGCGCAGTGGCAAGGCGCGCTCGGAAATTCGCCACTACCTGAAAACCATGCGCTACGAAGAGTCGGTCGAGTTGGGCCAGACCTTGCTGCATCAGGCCTTGACCGCGCTGCGCATCAACCCCGACACGCTCGACCCCGAACTTGTCGACAAAGTGGCTCGCGACAGCGGCGCTCGCGACGTCGAAGAACTGTATGCCGACATCGGTATCGGCAAACGGCTTGCGCAACTTGAAGCACGCTCGCTGGCCCTGCAACTGAATGGCAAGCCAGCGGCCGCACGCATCATGCCCAAGCTGGCACCAGTGCTGATTCGCGGCAACGAACAAACGTCAATTGCCTATGCCACCTGTTGCCACCCGATTCCGGGCGACCAGCTCATCGGCCACCTGCGCGGCGGCCACGGCCTGACCTTGCACCGCGCCCGTTGCGCCAATGCCTTGCGTCAGAAGGGTCGCGATGCGGACCGGTTCATCGATGTGCGCTGGTCCGATGACATCAGCGGCGTTTATTTCGTCAATCTCGACCTGAGCGTTTCCACCGGCCGTGGCACCCTGGGCAAGGTGGCAGCAGAAATCTCCGCGTCTGAAGCCAATATCGTCGACGTGGCGATGGAAGATCACGAAGGAATGAACAATCTGCGCTTTGGCGTGCAGGTTCGCGACCGCACCCATCTGGCCCAGCTGATGCGCAATCTGCGCAATCTGCACGAGGTCTACAACGTCAAGCGCTCCTGAGCACACGGGCGCGGGCAGCCCCGGCCATCGGCCGTGCTGCGTCAGTCGCACAGCATCAGCCGCCAACATTCAGCGCTGACAGTCAGCGCTGACAGTCAGCCGTAACGCACATCGAGAATTTCCAGCGTGTCGACGCCAGCCGGTGTGGTCAGTTCGACCTCTTCACCAACGGCATGCTTGGTCAGCGCCCGTGCGATCGGCGAGATCCAGCTTACGCAGCGGTTCGCCGGGTCCACCTCATCAATGCCGACAATGCGGATCGTTTCTTCCGATTCGCCATTGCGCAGAAAGTCGACGGTAGCCCCGAAAAACACCCGATCGAGTTGCGTCTGCGCGGCAGGGTCAACAACCTCGGCCTTTTCGAGCCGCTTGGTCAGAAAGCGAATGCGCCGGTCAATTTCACGTAGCCGCTTCTTGCCGTAGATGTAATCGCCGTTCTCGGAGCGATCGCCGTTGCCGGCCGCCCAGGACACGATGCTGACCACCTCCGGGCGCTCCACATCGATCAGGTGCAACAACTCCTGCCGCAAGCGTTGATAGCCTTCCGGCGTGATGTAGTTTTTGACCCCTGCCGGTATGGCTGGTTCGCCAACGACATCATCATCGTCGTCCTGATCGCTGTCTTCCTTGACGAAGGCCTTGTTCATCGTCGCCGTTCCTTGCTGAGACGATCAGGTACCGGCAATTGCCATTTCGCCGATCAGTACCGAACCGCTGCGCTTGCCGCCGCGCTGCAAGACATCGGCGCCGACAGCCTGCACATCCATGAACATGTCTTTGAGATTGCCGGCGATGGTGATTTCCTCGACCGGGTACTGGATTTCACCGTTTTCTACCCAGTAACCACCCGCGCCGCGTGAGTAGTCGCCGGTGACATAGTTGACGCCCATGCCCATCAGTTCGGTAACAAACAGGCCGCGATCCATTTTCTTGAGCATGGCCCGCAAATCGTCTGACGGCTTGGTCAGTTTGCTGTTGAAGCTGAGCAGATGCGAGCCGCCCGCGTTACCGGTGGTTTTCATGCCGAGCTTGCGCGCCGAGTAACTGGACAGGAAATAGCCCTTCAGCACGCCTTTGTCGACCACCTTGCGCTTGCGCGTTTTGACGCCTTCGCCATCGAACGGCGCGCTGCCCAGGTTGCCAACCACGTGCGGATCTTCATCAATGGAGATGTGTTTGCTGAACAGTGCCTTGCCCAGCCCGTTTTCAAGAAAACTGGACTGCCGGTACAGCGCCGAACCACTGGCGGCCTGAGCAACATGGCCAAGCAACCCGCAGGCCAGCGGGGCTTCAAACAGCACGGGCACCCGCCGGGTGGACAGACGCTGGGCCGCAAGGCGAGCCAGCGAACGCCGGCCAGCGTAATCGCCCAGCGCGGCAGCGGCCGGCAGCCTGGCGGCATTGCAGTCGACCGCGTACCAGTAGTCACGCTGCATGTCGTCGCCGCGAACCGCAATGGGCGAACACGACACCGAATGACGCGTATAGGGATAGCCGTTGTTGAAACCCAGCGAGTTGGCCAGCACAAACTGGCCGGCGCCGCTACTGACACTGGCGCCATCGGTGTTGCCGATTTCGGCGCCCAGCGCCAGCGCGGCCTGTTCTGCCTCGGTGGCGATGGCAATGGCTTGTTCGGTGCTCAGATCCCAGGGGTGGTAGAGATCGAGTTCGGGCACCTTCACCGCCAGATCTCGCTTGGCCGGCAACCCGGCAAACGTATCGGGCGCGGTGAAGCGGGCAATCTGAATGGCCGCTTCGACGGTTTCCCGGATTGAGGCCATTGAGAAATCCGAGCTGCTCGCGTTACCCCGGCGGTCGCCGACGTAGGCGGTCAGGGAGAAAGATTTATCGCGGGTTTGCTCGACGGTTTCGACCGCCTGGCGGCGCACCGTGACGTGTAATCCGGCGTTTTCCGAAATTTCGGCGACCATCGCGGTGGCCCCAAGCGAGGCCCCGTATTTGAGCGCGTCGTCGGCGAGTTCTCTGAGTATGTTGGTTTCGAACTGGAACATGAGGCAGGCTAGGTTAAGGTAACTGGCATCATAACAGCGCGCACCCCCGGCACCGGCCGATTGACCGTGCCCGCACTGGCATCAAACCGACA
>CAXBNM010000045.1:0-18659 GCA_963976885.1 uncultured Burkholderiaceae bacterium | reverse complement strand
CCGTACGCTGCTGCATTTCAAGGACAGTCCGCAGGAAAACTGTCAGTCCGTCAATATGCTGCTCGACGAGCATATCGATCATGTGGCGCGGCGCATTCGCGAATTGCGCCGCTTGCAGAAAGACCTGAACGAGTTGCGCGAGCATTGCCGTCAGAGCAGCGCGGCCGCCGAATGCGGCATCCTCAACGAACTCGATGATGTTGCACGGCGGGCGCCGCAGGTGCCGTCAGTGCGGGCAGGGCATGTCAGTGGGGCGCATCCCGATCGGGTAGGCAGCGCCAAAGCGCCGGTGGCAGGGGCCGCGCGTTCGCGCAAGAGTTGAGCGACTGGACGGGCCCTGAGAAGCGGTCGCCCCGCAGATGGGGCCTGGTCTTCAGTCGGCCGTCGAGGCGTCGCTGCTTGTTTTCATCCGCGCCAGCCGCGGCAAGAACTGCGCGCCGATTGCCAGCGCGGTGAGCAGCAGCATCAGCGCGGCCATATCGGTGCCCGCGGTCAGATCAATGAAGCCGGTCATCGAGCTGGCGATGGCACCGGTCAGTTGTTGCAGCATGCCGGCCATTGCTGCGGCGGCGCCGGCCAGCGCCGGAATGGCACCGACCGCGCCGGCCAGTGACGGTGGCATCAACAAGCCATGGCCGAGACCCAGCAGCGCCAGCGGCGCCGCTACCGCCAACGGCGTGTGCCAACCACTGACGGCAAGCAGCAGCACGCAGCTGATGCCGGTCACGTTCAGGCATTGACCGATCACCATCAGGTGTTTGTCGTCCAGATTGCCCGCCAGGCGGGTGGTGAGCAGATTGCCGACGATGTAGGACACGGGGACGAACAAGATGTACCAGCCGATCCGGTTCGGGGCGACGCCGTAGGAGTCGAGCACAATTGGCGTGGCGGCCAGAAACACATAGAAGGCCGACGACGAGAAGGCAACCACCAGGCAGAAAGACAGATAAGGCATGTTGCCTGCCAGCGTGCGATACGAGCCGAGCATCTGGCGCAGTGACGGGCGGCGGGCGTGTTGCGGGCGGTTGTGCGGCAGGCCGAACCAGGCGGCCAGCAACAACATCACGCTCACCAGCGCAATGGCTACGAAGGATGCGCGCCAGCCAAACGCGACATGGAGTTGGCCGCCGAGCAAAGTGCCGGCCGGTGGGCACAGGCCCATCACCATGCCGACATACGCCATCATGCGAGTGCGGGCCGCACCGACGAAACTGTCCTGAATCATGGCCCGGCCGACCGCCATGCCTGAGCAGGTGCCGGCTCCTTGCAATGCGCGGGCGGCGATGATGCCGTCCAGCGATTGCGCAAAGATTGCCAGCACGGTGCCCGCCAGACCGATCAGCAGCCCGGCAATGAGCACCCGGCGGCGTCCGTAGCTGTCCGACAATGCGCCATAGATCAGTTGCGTAAAGGCAAACGCAATCAGATAGGCGGCAAAGGTCAGTTGTACCCGCGCCTGCGACTCACCGAAGTGCTCCATCCAGAATGGCATGGATGGCAGGCAGGCGGCCATGGCCAGAATGCCGAGCGCGATCTGGCACAACAGGTTGATTCTGACCCTGATGCCTGGTGGCGCGGGTTGAGCTTGCATCGGCGAAGGTTCACGGCGGCGACCGCGGACGGTCAGGGCAGGTGAAGATAGCACGCGGCCAGTTTGCGGAAATCAGCGACCGAAGCACTCGCATCGAACGACTCGCCAAGCTCGTCGGCAAGGATTGCCGCCACCGGTTCGGCCAGTGTCATCGCCGTGCGCGCATCGGTGAACAACAAGCGCGAACGCCGCGCCAGCACGTCTTCTACCGTGCGCGCAAATTCATGGCGCACGGCAAAGCGGACCATCGCTTCACTGAACCCGGGCGCCAGTTCACGGTCGGCGCCGGGTAGCCCGATTATTGTGGCAGCGTCGCTGCCGTAGTTGTGCAAACCAGGGGCTTCGCACAGCGGGCGCGTGGCCTGCTGATCGGTGCTGCCCACCAGCGCCAGCTTGATGGTGCCGCCGGCCGGTTTGTCGGCAATCAGTTGATGGCTGATGCACTCGGTCAGCACATCTTCGGCCATTGCCCGATACGTGGTCCATTTGCCGCCAGTGACCGTGACAAGCCCCGACGCACCGACCAGTACTGTGTGTTCGCGCGACAAGGCTTTGGTATTGCCACTGCCTTCATCGGGCGGCTTGACCAGGGGGCGCAAGCCGACCCAGATCGACAACACATCGTCGCGCGTGGGCGCCTTGGCCAGATAGCGCGCCGATTCGCCGAGAATGAACTCGACTTCGTCATGAAACGCGCTCGGCTCGGCATCGAGGTTGTCGCGCGGGGTGTCGGTGGTGCCCAGAATCAGCCGACCCAGCCAGGGCACCGCAAACAACACGCGACCGTCTTGCGTTTTCGGCACCAGCAAGGCGTTGATGCCGGGCAGGAAAGACTGATCGACAACAATGTGGACACCCTGACTGGGCGCGACCATGGTCTGACTGTCGGCTTTGTCCATGCGGCGCACCGCATCAACCCAGACACCAGCCGCGTTGACCACGCAACGCGCCTTCACCGTGCCGGTGCTGCCGGTTTCCTGATCGCAAATGGCAGCCCCTGCCACTTGTCCGTTGTCGTTGTGAATCAGGTCGCTTGCCCGGCAATGGTTGAGCACGGTTGCGCCGGCCCGTTGGGCGGTGCGCGCCAACGTAACCGCCAGCCGCGCATCATCGAACTGGCCATCCCAGTAGCGCACCGCACCGCTCAGGTTGTCGGCGCGCACCCCTGGCATTTCGGCAAGTGTCTGGGCGCGGCTCAGGAACCGGGTTTTGCCCAGCCCCGCCTTGCCGGCGAGAAAGTCATACAACACCAGACCGGCACCATAGAACCACTTGTAGAACAACAGGCCACGCCGCCCGTAAACCGGCATCACGAACGGCAGCGGCTGCGCCAGATGCGGCGCGTTGGTCATCAGCGTGGTGCGCTCGTGCAGCGCTTCACGCACCAGCGGCACATTGCCCTGGGCCAGATAGCGCACGCCACCGTGCAAGAGTTTGGTGGCTCGGGAGGACGTGCCCTTGGCAAAGTCTTCCGCCTCGATCAGCGCCACATTCAGGCCACGGTTGGCGGCATCAACCGCCACACCAAGGCCGGTCGCGCCGCCGCCAATCACCAGCAGATCGAAAACCTCATCGCTGCACAGCCGGTGCCAGCGCGCGGCCCGCTGTTGGTTGGCGTTGGCGGACGAGGGGGCAGAGGCAGGGTTTGAATTCACTTGGTGCGTCCGGGTCCGGCCAGCTCGACCGCAACCTGATGTTCGTGACAGATCGCGGCCACAGGCGCGGGTGGGGCTTCATCGGTAACAAAAGAGTCGAGCTGCGAAAGGTGACCAATACGAACCGGTGCCGTGCGCGCAAACTTCATGTGATCGGCCACCAGTACCGCATGCCGGGCACCGGCCAGAATGGCCCGGGTCACGCTGACCTCGCGAAAGTCGAAATCGAGCAGCGCGCCGTCGTGGTCAATCGACGAGGCGCCGATGATTGCGTAATCAACCTTGAACTGGCGAATGAATTCGACCGCCGCCTCACCCACGATACCGCCATCGGCATGACGCATCACGCCACCGGCCACGACAACTTCGATGTCGGCCGAGCCTTGCAGGATGTGCGCCACGTTGATGTTGTTGGTGATGACCATCAGGCCGGAGCGACCGCGCAGTGCCAGCGCGACCTGTTCAGTGGTGGTGCCGATATTGATGAAGATCGAGGCATTGTCGGGAATCAGGCTGGCGGCGAGGGCGCCGATGCGCTGCTTGGCCGCCGGCGCGAGGGTGCGACGCGATTCATAAGTCAGATTGGCGACACCGGAGCTGAGCATGGCGCCCCCGTGATAACGCTGCAAAACCCCGTGTTCACACAACTCGTTCAGGTCGCGGCGGATGGTTTGCGGCGTAACACCGAACTGCCCGGCCAGCCCGTCAACGTCGACCCGGCCCTGGGTGCGGGCGAGTTGGACGATATCGGATTGGCGGGGGGACAGGGTTGGGGATGGTGTAATCATGGTCGAATGCGGTGGCATATTCGAATTATTTCGTATTTCGGGCGATTTGTCGTGATTGAAGTTTCGTTTTGAAGGTTTGACATTCGTTTTCTTTCGAATGTAGGATTGATCAGGCAGAAACCGCAGGAGATAGTCAGGCAGGAATCGCAGGAACCAATAACCAGGAGGAGACATGAGAAAGCCCATGGCAACGGCGCTGGCCGCTGCAATCGTCGGCATTTTTACCTCGAGTGTTTATGCAGGTCCCGAGGAAGCCAGGAAGTGGATTGATAACGAGTTCCAGCCTTCATCGCTGAGCAAGGATGAGCAGATGAAGGAGATGCAATGGTTCATCGATGCCGCCAAGCCAATGGCTGGCATGGAAATCAACGTATTGTCCGAAACCATTCCCACCCACGAATACGAATCGAAGACGCTGACCAAGGCCTTCGAGGAAATTACCGGTATCAAGGTCAATCATCAGTTGTTGGGCGAGGGCGAGGTCGTGCAGGCGGTGCAAACCCAGATGCAGACCAAGCGCAACCTCTACGATGCCTACATCAACGACTCCGACCTGATCGGTACGCACTCCCGGCTGCAACTGGCGGTCAATCTCAGTGACTGGATGGCCGGCGACGGCAAAGACGTCACCGATCCGATGCTCGACCTGGATGATTTTGTCGGCGCTTCGTTCACGACCGGCCCGGACGGCAAGCTCTACCAGTTGCCCGACCAGCAGTTCGCCAATCTGTACTGGTTTCGTAAAGACTGGTTCGACCGCAAAGACCTGCAGGACAAGTTCAAGGCCAAATACGGCTATGAACTCGGCGTGCCGGTGAACTGGTCAGCCTACGAAGACATCGCCGAATTCTTCACCAAAGACGTTGGCGAGATCGACGGCGTCAAAATTTACGGCCATATGGATTACGGCAAGCGCGCGCCCGATCTGGGCTGGCGCATGACCGATGCCTGGCTGTCGATGGCCGGTGCCGGCTCCAAGGGGTTGCCCAATGGCCGCCCGATCGACGAATGGGGGATTCGCATGGAGGAAGGCTCCTGCAATCCATCCGGCGCCTCGGTCGAGCGGGGCGGCGCCACTAACGGGCCGGCAGCGGTTTATGCCATCCGCAAGTGGGACGAATGGTTGCGCAATTACGCGCCACCGGGGGCCGCCGACTACGACTTCTATCAGTCGTTGCCGGCACTCAGTCAGGGTAACGTGGCCCAGCAGATTTTCTGGTACACGGCATTTACCGCCTCCATGGTTGCGCCCAAATCGGAAGGCAACAATACGGTTGACGACGCCGGCAAGCCCTTGTGGCGCATGGCCCCGTCACCGCATGGCCCGTACTGGGAAAAAGGGCAGAAACTAGGCTATCAGGATGCCGGTTCCTGGACCTTGTTCGAATCCACCCCGGTCGATCGGCGCAAGGCGGCCTGGCTTTACGCGCAGTTCGTCGTGTCCAAAACGGTGGACGTGAAAAAGAGTCATGTCGGGCTGACCTTCATCCGCGACACGACGATCAATCACGAGAGCTTCACCGAGCGCGCGCCCAAGCTGGGCGGTCTGGTTGAGTTCTATCGTTCGCCTGACCGGGTCAACTGGTCGCCTACCGGTGTCAACGTGCCCGATTATCCGAAGCTGGCGCAATTGTGGTGGCAGAACATTGGTGACGTGAACTCGGGCACCTTCACCCCGCAACAAGCCATGGACAGACTGGCTGGCGAGATGGACACGGTGATGGCCCGGATGCAACGCGCCGATGAAAAAGCCAAAACCTACGGTGGTTGCGGACCGCGTCTGAACGAGAAGAAAGATCCTTCAGCTTGGATCGGCAAGGGCGGCGCCAAAGCCAAACTGGCCAATGAGAAGCCAAAAGGCGAGACCATCAATTACGACGAACTCGTCAAGCGCTGGACCAAGGCCTCCTGACCGGCCTGCGGGTTGGCGCCGATCGCCTTCGCGGCGACCGGCACCAACCCAGGTTCGCTCCTTACCGGGTGTGGCCTGCCCGGTCTTGCCAACAGGATGCTTCTACCGTGTCTCTGTCGCTCAAAAATATTGTGTTCCGGGCCGAAGGCCGAACCCTGATCTACGACACCTCCGTCGATCTGGCGCCGCAGGGCTTCAACATCCTGCTCGGCACGACGCTGGCGGGCAAAACCACGCTGATGCAGATCATGGCGGGTTTGCTGAAGCCGGCGGCTGGTGAAATCTGGTTCCGGGGTCAGAACGTTACCGGTGTGCCGGTGCAAAAGCGCAATGTGTCGATGGTCTATCAGCAGTTCATCAACTATCCGAACATGACGGTGTTCGACAACATCGCCTCGCCGCTTCGAGTCCTGAAAACCCCCAAGGCGGAAATCAAGGCCCGGGTCGGTCCGATTGCCGAGTTGCTGCGGCTCACGCCGTTTCTGCAGCGCAAACCGGCCGAGTTGTCGGGCGGTCAGCAGCAGCGTTGTGCAATGGCCCGCGCACTCGTCAAGGACGCCGATCTGGTGTTGCTCGATGAGCCGCTGGCCAACCTTGATTACAAACTGCGTGAAGAGTTGCGCGACGAACTGCCGCGCTTGTTTGCCGATCGCGACTGCACCGTCGTTTATGCCACTACCGAACCCTCCGAAGCCTTGCTGCTGGCCGGTCACACGGCTGCCATGCACGAAGGGCGCATCACCCAGTTCGGTCCGAGCGGCGATGTCTATCGACGCCCAATTGACATCCGGACCGCCCAGGTCTTCTCAGAGCCACCGATGAATACCGTGGCCATCAGCAAAACCGACGGCCAGTGGGTGCTGGATCAGGCCAGTATCGGTGCAGCCAGCGGGGCGTTTGCGCAATTGCCTGACGGTGCTTATCGGCTCGGTCTGCGCCCGCATCATGTAGTGCTTGCCGATGCTCACCGGCCGGCCCAGGTGCAGGGGACGGTGCAAATCACTGAAATAAGCGGCTCGGAAAGCATTGTTCATTTCGATATGAACGGCGAGAGCTGGGTATCGCAATCGCATGGCGTGCATCAACTTTCGGTAGGGCAGTCGGTGCGCTTCGATCTCGATCTGAATCACGCCCTGGTGTTCGCCCCCGATGGCGCGCTGGTGCAGAGCTGAGCCGACCATGGCCAAAATCTCCCTTGCCGAACTTCGTCACAGTTATGTGGCGGCGCCGCAGACCGAGGCTGACTATGCGCTGCAACGGGTGCACCTCGATTGGGAAGACGGTGGCGCCTACGCGTTGCTCGGGCCTTCGGGCTGTGGCAAAACCACCTTGCTCAACATCATCAGCGGTTTGCTGAAGGCGTCCGAGGGCGGCATCTTCTTTGATGAACGCGATGTGTCTGCCCTGAGCCCCGATCAGCGCAACATCGCGCAGGTGTTTCAGTTTCCGGTGGTCTACGACACGATGACCGTCTACGACAACCTGGCCTTTCCGCTGCGCAACCGGAAAGTGGCCGAAGCCGAGATAAAGCGCCGGGTGACCGAAATTGCCGAGATGACCGATCTGACCGACATGTTGCGTCAACGCGCGGCCGGTCTGAGTGCCGACGGCAAACAGAAGATTTCGCTCGGCCGTGGATTGGTGCGTGCCGATGTCAATGCCATTCTGTTCGATGAGCCACTCACCGTCATTGATCCCCATCTGAAATGGCGGCTGCGCTCCAAGCTCAAGGAGTTGCATCAGCGGGTGGGGATGACGATGATCTACGTCACCCATGATCAGACCGAGGCGCTGACCTTCGCCGACAAGGTTGTCGTGATGCACGAGGGCGGGGTGGTGCAGACCGGTACCCCGGTCGATCTGTTCGAGCGGCCTACGCATACCTTCGTCGGTCATTTCATCGGCTCGCCGGGCATGAATGTGTTGCCTTGCGACTATCGCAATGGCCAGGCCGTCATCAATGGGGTCGGTTGCGACATTGAAAACCGCGCCGCCGTCGCGGCGGCCGATCTGCGCGGGCGCCGGATTGAACTCGGCGTGCGGCCTGAGTTCGTCAGCTTCGCTGAAACCGGCCTGCCGGTGACGATTGGCAAGGTCAGCGATACCGGCCGGTTCCGGGTCGTTGAAACCACCGCTGGCGAGGCTGTCATCCGGCTGCTGCTCAATGAAGATCAGCCGATTCCGGCCGACAATGCGCACCTGCGCTTTGATCCGGCTTTTACCCGGATCTACGCCGACGGAGGGCTGCTCGAATGACTACAAAAGTCGAGAACCAGAAGGCCTGGTGGCTGGTGCTGCCGGTAGTCGTCCTGGTCGCGTTCAACGCGGTCATTCCGCTGATGACGGTTGTCAATTATTCGGTCCAGGAGACCTTCGGCAACAACGAGTTTTTCTTCGAAGGCATCGTGTGGTTTCAGGAGATTCTCGAATCGGAGCGGTTTCACGATTCGCTCAAGCGTCAGTTGTTGTTCACCGGGCTGATTCTGGCCATCGAGGTGCCGCTGGGGGTGGCCATTGCGCTGGCCATGCCGCGCAAGGGGCCGTGGGTGTCGGTGTGTCTGGTGTTGATGGCCATGCCCTTGCTGATTCCCTGGAACGTGGTCGGTGCGATGTGGAACATCTTCGCGCTGCCCGATATTGGTTTGCTCGGCCGCACGCTCAATGCGATAGGCTTTGACTACAACTTCACCCGGCAGCCGGTAGCGGCCTGGGCAACTCTTATTGCGATGGACGTCTGGCACTGGACCTCGCTGGTTGTGTTGCTGTCTTACGCCGGCTTGAGTTCGATTCCCGATGCCTACTATCAGGCGGCCCGCATCGACGGGGCCAGTTCGTGGGCGGTATTTCGCTTCATTCAACTGCCCAAGATGAAACGAGTGCTGACCATTGCCGTGCTGTTGCGCTTCATGGACAGCTTCAACATCTACACCGAGCCTTTTGTGCTGACCGGTGGCGGGCCGGGTAATTCAACCAGCTTGCTGTCGATCGATCTGGTCAAGATTGCGCTGGGTCAGTTCGATCTCGGACCGGCCGCCGCGATGTCCTTGATCTACTTCCTGATCATCTTGTTGTTGTCGTGGATTTTCTATGCGGCGATGACCCGGGATGAACCGTCATGAGTCCGTTGCGTCGTTGCAGGAGTCAATCATGAAAAAGTTCAAATGGCTGGTGCCCACGCTGTACATCATCTTTTTGATGTTGCCGATCTACTGGCTGCTGAACATGTCGTTCAAAACCACCAATGAAATTCTCGGCACTTTCAGTCTGTGGCCGCAGGAGTTCACGCTCGACAATTACCGCAAGATATTCACCGATCCGGTCTGGTACAACGGCTACCTGAATTCACTGACTTACGTGATCATCAATACGGTAATTTCGGTCACCGTGGCGCTGCCTGCTGCGTATGCGTTTTCGCGCTACCGCTTTCTGGGCGACAAGCATTTGTTTTTCTGGCTGTTGACCAATCGCATGGCGCCGGCAGCGGTGTTTGCGCTGCCGTTCTTTCAGCTCTATTCAGCCATCGGGCTGTTCGACACCCACTTGGCGGTCGCGCTTGCCCATTGTCTGTTCAACATCCCGCTGGCCGTCTGGATTCTGGAAGGCTTCATGTCGGGCGTCCCCAAAGAGCTCGACGAAACCGCGTTTGTAGACGGCTATCCGTTCTGGCGCTTTTTCATTCGCATCTTCCTGCCCACGATTGCGGCGGGCATCGGTGTGGCGGCCTTTTTCTGCTTCATGTTCTCGTGGGTCGAGTTGTTGCTGGCCAAGACGCTGACCTCGGTCGATGCCAAGCCGATTGCTGCCACCATGACCCGTACCGCCAGTACCTCGGGGTATGAGTTGGGCTTGCTGGCGGCGGCCGGCGCGTTGACCATCGTGCCCGGCGCCTTCGTGATCTACTTCGTTCGCAACTATATTGCCAGGGGCTTTGCTCTTGGCAGGGTGTAGCGCGCCATGACACTGACCTGGATGGCCTGGACCTGGCAAACCGCGGTGTTCTGGCTTTTTATTCTGAGCCTGTTGCTGGCGATGGCGATGTGGGAGAAATTTTCGCCCGGTGGCAATCCGCGCCGCGGCATCCTGGGCCTCGACACAACCCGTGGCGACCGCTTGTTCATCTCACTGATGGTGGCGGCCTGGATTCATCTTGGCTGGCTGTTCGTGGCCGGGCCGCCGTTGCTGGGCGCGGCCATTGCCTCGGTCGTGGTCGCCATCCTTATTTTCCGTCTGGTTTGATGGTCACGCGATAATCACCGCTGAACGCAACCGGCAGGAGAACAGCATGACGCAATTCGTACTGGCTATTGATCAGGGCACCACCAGCTCGCGAGCCATTGTGTTTGACAGCGGTTTTCGGGCCGTGGGTGTCGGCCAGCAGGAGTTCGAACAACTGTTTCCGCAGTCCGGCTGGGTCGAGCACCGTCCCGAGGATATCTGGAACACCACGCTGGCCACGGTCAAGCGGGCTTTGGTGGCGGCGCGATTGCAGGCCTCCGACATTGCGGCCATCGGCATTACCAATCAGCGCGAAACCACCGTGGTCTGGAACCGCGAAACCGGTGCCACGCTTGGCAATGCCATCGTCTGGCAGGATCGCCGCACCGCCCCCGAATGCGCGGCAATGCGTGCCAAGGGGCTTGAGGCGGTGTTCACCGAGCGCACCGGCTTGCTGCTTGACCCGTACTTCTCCGGGACCAAGCTGGCCTGGATGCTCAACAACACGCCCGGCGCCCGCGCCCTGGCCGACGCCGGCAAGCTCGCCTTCGGCACCATCGACACCTTCCTGATCTGGCGCCTGACCGGCGGCCGGGTGCACGCCACCGATGCCACCAACGCCTCGCGCACCCTGATGTTCGATATCGGCAAGCAATGCTGGGACCCTGACTTGCTCGACATTCTCGGCGTGCCGGCCTCGATGTTGCCCGAGGTGTATGACAGTGCGGCCGAGTTCGGCACCACCGATCCGGCCCTGTTTGGCGCGGCCATCCCAATCCGCGGCGTGGCCGGCGACCAGCAGGCGGCCACGGTCGGTCAGGCCTGTTTTGAACCCGGCATGCTCAAGTCCACCTATGGCACGGGGTGTTTTGCGGTGCTCAATACCGGCCGCGAACAGGTTGCCTCGAAGAATCGTTTGCTGACCACCGTGGCCTACCGGCTGCGCGGACAGACCACGTATGCGCTGGAAGGCTCGATCTTTGTGGCCGGCGCCGCCGTGCAATGGTTGCGCGACGGCTTGTCGGTACTGACCGACGCGGCGCAGTCCGGCGCCATGGCGGCGCGCGCCGATCCGGGCCAGGCGGTGTATCTGGTGCCGGCCTTCACCGGCCTGGGCGCGCCGTACTGGGATGCCGAGGCGCGCGGGGCAATGTTTGGTCTGACGCGCGCCACCGGCCCCAATGAAATGGCCCGCGCCGCGCTGGAATCGGTTTGTTTTCAGACCTGCGATCTGCTCACCGCGATGCAGGCCGATTGGGGCGCGGCCGGTCAGACCGTGTTGCGTGTCGACGGTGGCATGGTTGCTTCTGATTGGACCATGCAACGCCTGGCCGATCTGCTGGATGCGCCGGTTGATCGCCCCGAAGTGCTGGAAACGACCGCGCTGGGCGCGGCCTGGCTGGCGGGCATGCAGGCCGGTGTCTGGCCGGAGGAGGCTGGATTTGCGGCGAGTTGGCGTTTGCAGCAACAGTTCCAGCCCGCCATGGCGGCCAGCGAACGAACCCGTCTGCTGGCCGGCTGGCACGATGCGGTTGGCCGAACCTTGAGCAAGCGTTGAACTGCTGGTCGAACCGACCGTTGTTGACGTCAAACCTGCCGTCGGCACCGGCGAAGCAGATGTTTCCCATTCGATAAGCCGCCTTTTCCCAACAGCAAGGCAGCCTTTCGTCGGTTCAACCGGCCGGGCGTCATTTGTGCCGCTAATGGCCCTTTTGGATCGCCGCGTCACCCCTAAAAATGAGTTGTATCGCACAGGGCATTCCGGGGTGGCATGAGTAATAGACAATTTTCGGTGCATCCGCACGCGCGGCTGACCGGCGCGGACCGAACTCTGCTGGGCGCCGTGGTGCTCGGCACATTACTCGGCATCAGCGGACCGGCACTGGCGAGCCGATCGCACCACGCTGTTCAGCAGTTGGCCGTTGCGCCAGTCAATCGGTTGCCGGTTGCGTCGAATCCAGAGACGACGTCGCGTCTGGTGGTTTACTACCACAGCGGTGCTGAACCATTGAGCAAACAGGTCGGAATTTCACTGCCCACCGGGCCGGTGGTTCTGGGGCCTGGCAAGCGTGGCGACCGGGTCGATCTGCGCGATCCGACGACGGTGCCGGTGAGCAGTTTTGCGCGGCCGGTCCAAATCGATCTGCCCAGCGAGATGAGTATTTCCGAGGCGCGCGCCTATGCGGCTGAAATCGAGGTCGATCCCGACGTCAAGGCGGTACTCATTGATCGCAAAGTGGCGCGCCACGGCATAGCCAGCACCGATACCTATGCGTTTGCGCTCTGGAATCTTGAAGACAGCGATGCCGGCACGACGCATACCGAGCCGGTCTGGCCGCAAGGCAAGGGCAGTGGCGTCACGGTGGCGGTGCTTGATACCGGCATGCTCGAACACCCCGACATGAGTGGTGCCTGGGTCAGCGGCTATGACATGATTTCCGATGGTGCGCTGGCCGGGGATGATGACGGTCGCGATAGCGATCCCACCGATACCATGCGTTGCGATGACGGTAGCGGTGTGACGACGCCCAATCCGCACGGGCTGATGGTCAGCAGTGTGATTGCGGCGCGCATGAATAACGCCCAAGGCGTGGCCGGCGTGGCGCCTTTGGCGCAAATCATGCCGGTGCGGGTCATTGGCGGTTGTGGCGGCTATCTGAGCGATGTGCTCGATGGCATGCGCTGGGCGGTGGGTTTGCCGGTCAGCGATCTGCCGTTGAATCCGAATCCGGCCAAAGTACTCAATCTCAGTCTGGGTACGACCAGCCCGGGCGCCGTCTGCAGCACCGCCGTGCAATCGGTGATTGATGAGGTGCGGGCCACGGGCGCGACGATTGTGGTCAGTACCGGCAACGATGGGGCCGATCAGATCTCGGTGCCTGCGGCTTGCCAGGGTGTCATTGCCGTTACCGCCAACACCAGGACAGGGCAGCGCGCCGACTACGGAAACGCCGGCGTGGGCACGACGATGTCGGCCGCCGGTGGTGGCTGTTCGAGCCAGGACCCGGCGACCTGTGCCACCACCTCAACCAACTACATTGCGGTGGCGTCGCACGATTCCGGTTCACCCGGCTATGTAATGAGCGCCGGGACAAGCTTCTCGGCCCCGCATGTTTCGGCGGCGGCAGCCTTGTTGCTCGAACGGAATGGTTCGCGCACGCCCGATCAGATCAAGAGTGCGCTGGTCAATTCGGCGCGACCGTTTGCCACGGGCGCCTGCGACAACGGCTTGTGCGGCGTGGGCATCCTTGATACCAATGACGCGCTGGCCTTCTCGGGCTTTACGCTTGCCGTCACCACGCCCAACGCAGTGGTGCGGGCCGATGAGTCGGTGGTGTTGACCGCGCAGGTCAGTGATGACGCCAGAGAGCCGAGTTTTCAGTGGCGGCAACTGGCCGGACCGAGCGTGCCGATTGGCGTGTCCGCCGATGGCATGACGGCCAGCATCATGACGCCCGATTCCCGGCAGTCGCTGGAGTTTGAAGTGCAGGCCACCGACAATTCGGGGGCCACGCGGGTGGCCACGGTGACCTTGCAGGTGACGGTGGCCCCGGAACTGGCCCCCATCGAACCGGTGCGCGTCTTGCCGGGGGCAACCGTGCGTGAACCTGTTACGCTGACCTCGGGCGGTGCTCCCGAGGCAATTCGGCTTGATGCCATCGCCACGGCCAAGGGTATTCGGATTGAAAACAATGCAGTGGTCTGGGATCAGGCCAGCAATGGCAGTCATGAGGTGCAGATCACGCCTTATGATGTCATCGGTCCGGGCGAGCCAATGACCTTCACGATTGAAGTCGATGAGAAAGTAAGTCAGGATGTGGCGATGGATTCTTCTGAACAAAGCAATGGAACAGGTGGTGGTGGTGCGCTTGGCTTGCATGGCGCATTGCTGCTGATGCTGGCCGCGATCATGCGGCGTCGACTTTATGCGAGATACTGATTCGGCGGCGATATCCCTGGTCATGACAGTCATGGCGGCTACGGCCGCCATCTCGCTTTATGTCGGCGGCGTCACCGCCCCGGTGCACGCCTGGATGGCAGGCCATGTGAATCTGTTCTGGCTGTGGGCGTCGAGTTTTGTCCATATCGATCGAAACCACCTGTTGGCCAATGTGTTCGGTCTGATTCTTGTGCATGGCATTTTCGGTCGGTCACTGCGTTTGCCGGCCTGGATCATCGCCTTGCTGGTTGCGGCGCCCGTTGCCCATGCGGTAGTGGTTTTCTCCGGTCGCTTCAGCTGGGTGGCGGGTCTGTCGACGAGCCTGCATGCACTGGTTGGCTATGCGGCGATTGCCTTGCTTCTTGATGAAAGCGATGTCAGTACGCGCCGTACCGGTCTGTTTGCAGGCTGGCGACGCAACGCCGTTTTCGGGCTGTTGGTCGGCGTGGGGCTGATTGTCAAGGTTCTGCTCGATTCCGTCTGGGTGTCGCACTGGCCAGAGGCCGAAGCTGTTACCGGCGCCAGCATGCACGGGATGGCAGCAGCAATGGGCGCCATTGGCGCGGTGCTGATGGTCGGCCCGGCGCGCTGGCGACGGCCGTTGCGAATGCGGGCGAGCCAGCCGGCAGACCTGCCCGCCAACGCCATGCACCCCGCTGCCGCAGCCCCTGCGAAACCAGCGCCAGGGGTGTCCACAGCGCGCTAGCATGCTGTCATAATGGCGGCAGCATTTCGCCCCGATCCTGACCTCGTCCCGCTACCGCCATGCTTGCCGTGCTTAACGACCTCATCGAACAGCGTATCAACCAGGCCCGCGACGACGGGCAGTTCGACCAGCTTCCCGGCGCCGGCCGGCCGCTCGATCTGCACGAAGACCCGCTGGTGCCGGAAGAAGTTCGAGTGGCCAATCGGGTGCTCAAGAACGCCGGTTTCGTGCCCCCCGAAGTGACTGAACTGAAGACGATTGCCGGTCTTGAAAAAGCGCTGGCCGACAGCGCCCGTCGCCCAGATACGGATGCGGCCGAGCAGCAACATCTGCGGCGCCGGCTGGTGGCGCTCAGCCTGACCTTGCAGGCGCGTGGCGTCGATCTGCACGGGATTGCCACGGACCGCTATCGGCAGGCAATCATTGATAAACTTGCCGGCGACAAGCGCACGGGCAATCAGCGCGACTAAGCGCGGCAGGCAGGTTCGGCAGGCCCAGTCGATTCGGACGGCTCGTTCGTCTCGTTCGCCTCAGGCGTGTGGTCACGACCGCCCCACAGCATGCGGCCATTGCTGAGCAGCGATTCCACCAGCGGATGCTTGATGCGTTGCTCGTTGGTAATGGCAAAGACTTGTTCGCGCAGCCCCGGAATTTCCGCCAGCAGCGTAGCGCCGTACTGGCTGGCCAGATCTTTGCTGCTGACCAGCACGGCCGGGAACAGGCCAAGCCCGGTACCGGCAAAAGTGGCCAGCAGCGCACTGTCTTCAAATTCACCCAGAATGCGCGGTGCGATCGATTCGGTCTGCAGCCAGGTGTCGATGCGTGAGCGCAGCGCGGTGTGGCGGGTGGGCAGCAGCATCGGCGCACGATCCAGTGACTGCGGAAATCCCTCCTGATAGCGCGCCACCAGATCAGGCCGGCCGAACAAGCCCACCGGCGCCTCGCCAATCGGGTGGCTGAACACCCGCAGTCCGCTGCTGGCCGGCATGGGCCGGTCGGCCAGCACCACATCAAGCTGGTGCAGAGCCAGTTCGGCGAGCAACTCTTCGAATTCGCCTTCATGACATTGCAGGCGGACCGTGGCTTCGGTCGGGCTCTGCGCGGTCAGCAGTGGTTCGAGCAATTCATAGGCGACCAGCTTGGGAAGCGAGTCAGTCGTCCCCACATTCAGTCTGATGGTAGTGTCGAGGGATGGTTCACGCAGCGCTTCTGACAGCTGCTCGCCAAGCAGAAAAATACGATCTGCGTAGCCTTGCGCAAGCCGACCGGCCTCGGTCAGCACGAGGCCACGACCCTTGGGGGCAAACAAAGCATGGCCTAACCGCTTCTCAAGTAGTTTAATTTGGCCAGAAATGGTCTGACTGGCCACATCCAGACGGTCAGCAGCCTGAGTGATACTGCCTTCCTGGGCCACAACCCAGAAATAATGCAGGTGTTTGTAATTCAGGGCGCTGTCCACGGCAACTCTCAATCAGAATTATTCGAAGTGATTATAAGGTTTTGTCCTGTTTACTGGAAGTAAAGCAGGCGCTATCCTTTCCTCATTGTCCAAGCAGGAGTCGATTCACCATGAAACAGCACAATCAAGCTGATGTTTTGCACACCACCCGCCCAGGCCTTGACATCGCCGATGCGCCGCGTCGGGTCCTGAGAAACACCTACACCTTGCTGGCCCTGAACCTGGGTACCAGTTCGCTGGTTGCCGGCGCTTCGGCAATGATGGGCTTGCCGCATCCGGGCATCATCATCACGTTGGTCGGTTACTTCGGGTTGCTGTTCCTGGTCACCAAGTTCCGCAACAGTCCGGGCGCCGTTGGTCTGACCTTTTTGCTCACCGGCTTCATGGGCTACACGCTCGGCCCGATCATCAACCATTACCTGGCCATGCAAGGTGGCGCGCAGATCGTCACGATGGCGCTGGCTGGTACGGCAGTAACCTTCGGTGGTATCAGCGCGTGGTCGATGGTTACCAAACGTGATCTGTCCGGCATGGGTTCCTACCTGACCGCCGGCATCCTGACCGCTTTCGTGTTGTCGCTGGTGGCGTACTTCTTCAGTATGCCGGCCCTGTCGATCGCGGTATCGGCGATGTTCGTGGTGTTGATGGCCGGTCTGATCGCCTACCAGACTCAGCAGATCGTCAACGGTGGTGAAACCAACTACGTGATGGCCACCATTACCTTGTTCGTCAGTATCTACAACCTGTTCCTGAGCCTGCTGCAAATCCTCGGCTTTGCCAACTCTGACTGACACCTGAAATTCTCTCCTCCCTTCAAGCCACCTTTGCATTTGCCAAGGTGGCTTTTCTTTTTGGGAGGAGGGCGGCGGCGGTGGGTCAGGGGGCCAGACGTTCGATGGTCCAGGTGCCATCGGCGGCGCTGCGCCGGTAAAGCAGCCGGTCATGCAGTCTTGAGCTGCGCCCCTGCCAGAATTCGATCGCATCGGGAATGACGCGGTAGCCGCCCCAGTGGGGCGGGCGCGGCGGGTTTTCCCCGTACTGCTCGCGGTAGCGGGCTTCGTTGTCGATAAGAACCTGACGCGAGGCGATGACTTCGCTCTGGGGCGAGGCCCAGGCGCCAAGCCGCGAGCCGAGCGGGCGTTTCTGGAAGTATTCGTCCGATTCATGCGGACTGACTTTTTCGATCCGGCCTTCGACACGCACCTGGCGCTCCAGCGCAAACCACGGGAAGGTCAGCGCCGCGAACGGTGTGCCGGCAAAGTCACCGGCCTTGCGGCTCTCGTAGTTGGTGAAAAAGGTGAAACCGTGTTTATCGAGGCCTTTGAGCAGCAGAATCCGGCTGGCCGGACGGCCTGAGGCCGAGACGCTGGCCACCGCCATCGCATTGGGTTCGGGCAGCTGGGCTTTCAGGGCCTCGTCAAACCAGCGCTGAAATTGCTTGAACGGGTCAGGGTCAGCGTCGCTTTCATCGAGAGCGGCAAGGCGGTAGTCCTCGCGCAGATCGGCAATTTCCTTGGAAACGCCGGCGTGTCGCGAGGCAGGATCGGGTTTGTTCATGTTGGGAGCACCAATAAGCAGATACGTGTGTTGAGTGTAATGTGACTGAGCGTTTCGGCGCCGTCATGACAGGCAACTGCAGCAGGTAAACTGCAGCATTGATCAGAACCAGTCGCCACGGCACGATTTTCAGCCCGGCTGGCTGCAATTAAACCGATTCGGGAGAACACTTAGATGATGCGACGAAGCCTGTTGGTGCTTTGGGCACTGGTAACGGCGACAATGTTGAGCGGTTGCGGCTATAACGACATCCAGTCGATGGACGAAGGCGTTAAATCGGCCTGGTCGGAGGTCATCAATCAGTACAAACGTCGGGCCGACCTGATCCCCAACCTCGTCAACACGGTCAAGGGCTTCGCCGATCAGGAAAAAGAGGTACTGGTCGGGGTGACTGAAGCTCGCGCCAAGGCCACGCAAATAACGGTCGATCCCTCTGACCCTGCCTCGCTGCAGGCTTTCGAGAAGGCTCAGTCCAATGTGGGCGGGGCGCTATCGCGTTTGCTCGTTACCGTGGAAAACTATCCGCAGCTCAAATCGGACCAGAATTTCCGTGACTTGCAGGCTCAGCTTGAGGGTACCGAGAACCGAATTGCGGTGGCTCGTAAACGCTACATTGATGCTGTCGAAGGCTACAACGTACTGATCCGGCAAATTCCGGCCAACCTGACCGCGATGGTGTTCGGCTACAAGGCCAAGCCGCAGTTCACCGTTGAGGACGAGCAGGCCGTGCAGCAAGCGCCCAGTGTCAATTTCGATAAACCGGCGGCCAACACGCAATGATCGGCATGGTGGCAGGCTGGGCGCGGGTGGCAGGCTGTTTCTTGCTGCTTGGCCTG
>CAXBNM010000044.1:0-18706 GCA_963976885.1 uncultured Burkholderiaceae bacterium | reverse complement strand
ATCGTGCCTACGTTAACGTGCGGCTTCGTGCGCTCGAACTTTCCTTTTGCCATTTGGAGAACTCCCGGTTACTGGGTGCTGAAACTGTGATTGATAACTTGCAGGCCCAGTCAATACCGGACCAAAAAACTGGTGCCCATGGCGCGGATCGAACGCGCGACCTCTCCCTTACCAAGGGAGTGCTCTACCACTGAGCCACATGGGCATGTGTACTGCTGCATCGGCAAACCACCCGATGTACTGCTTGTTCCCGACCCCGTCCGGCCTGCCTGGCCGCCCGCTCATGACGAGCCGGCTTGCCCTGCCACCGCCTCGGCAGTAACACTGCTGGAGCGGGTGAAGGGAATCGAACCCTCGTCGTAAGCTTGGAAGGCTTCTGCTCTACCATTGAGCTACACCCGCGGGCCTGACTTACCTTTGTTGCACTACCTGTGCGGTCATCACTGCCTGCCCCGGCTGCCAGGCAAACCTGATCCGGCCGAAGCGGTCGTTTGCGTTGCCGCGCCGACCTTGTTGCTCTGACGTTACCGCTCTGACTCAGCTTCACTGGCTTTTGGCATCGACCCCAATTCTGTCGATCCAACCGCACTTCTTCTGCCTTGCCATTCTTTTCCTGCTTTGGCTTCAGCCTTGAAGCCTTTTTCCTGCGTTACCGATGCCGCAAAAACCGCTTGCAGTCAGCCTCGACAGGCCCCGTGGTGGAGGGAGTTGGATTCGAACCAACGTACGCATAGCGAACAGATTTACAGTCTGCCTCCTTTAACCACTCGGACATCCCTCCGGGGAACCGAGGATTATTGCTGCATGTACCCCCCGCTGTCAAACCCCAACGGCAAACTTTTTTTGGTAGGCCGTCGCAGGATGACAACTGCCTAAGCAATTCTGCCGGTTTCAGCCACATTTGGACAGACCTCGGCAGCGCCGATCCGGTAAATCTCTGCATCCAAACGTCATTCGGCACCACCGATGGATTCTTGCCATCGCATCAACTTGCGCCACATCGGCGGCTCAGGGCACAGGGCACAGGCGCGCAGGAGGCAAAGGCAATGGACGCACCAAATCCATCAAGCCAATGACTCTCGCACGACGGCCTGAATGCCGCGCGATCAGCAAGCAATGTGAGCGCCCACTGTCACGAATGGACCGCAAGCACGACAACAAGACCTAACAGCCCAAAGGTCACTGCCTCCAACGCTCAAGTCCGGGAAGCCTCAGTTAGTACCCGCTCACTTTAGCAACACTAAGCTCGCCAGCCGCTGCCGACGCATCGCTGGAAATACCGCAGCGCCGCCGATCAACACCCACCCAACCCTTTCGAAACGACTCCCGCGCGGATTGTCGCAACCGGCATATTTTAATTGACCGACCGGACGGTCAGGGAATAAACTCGACATTATTCCTATCGATGGAGCGAGGCAATCAATGTATACCCAGGCCATGGATCTGCAAGGCAGTGAACCGCGTGCGGTCAGCGCTGAAGATGACGCAACCGCTCAGGCGCATTTCGATGCCCGCATCGAAGCCGACGAGAAAATTGAACCCCAGGACTGGATGCCGCAGGCCTATCGCAAGACGCTGATCCGGCAAATCTCGCAGCACGCCCATTCTGAAATTGTCGGGATGCTGCCCGAGGGCAACTTTATCGGCCGCGCGCCAAGCCTGCGGCGCAAAGCCATTTTGCTGGCCAAAGGGCAGGACGAAGGCGGCCACGGCCTGTATTTGTATTCCGCCGCCGAAACCCTGGGCATTTCGCGCGAAGAGATGGAAGCTGCGCTGCTGTCGGGCAAGGCCAAGTACTCGTCGATCTTCAACTACCCGACCCTGACCTGGGCCGATGTTGCCTGCATCGGCTGGCTTGTCGACGGCGCCGCGATCATGAATCAGGTGCCCCTGTGCCGCTGCTCTTACGGCCCCTACGCCCGCGCCATGATTCGGATCTGCAAGGAAGAGTCCTTCCATCAGCGCCAGGGCTATGAGTCGATGCTGGCCTTGTCCAAAGGCACCGACGGTCAGAAAGCCATGGCCCAGGACGCGCTGAATCGCTGGTGGTGGCCTTCGTTGATGATGTTCGGCCCGCATGACAGTGACTCTCCGAACTCGGGTCAGTCGATGGCCTGGGGCATCAAACGCATCTCCAACGACGAATTGCGCCAGCGATTTGTGGACGCCACCGTGCCGCAAGCCGAGCTGCTTGGCCTGACCGTTCCCGATCCAGACCTCAAATTCAATGAGGCGACGGGCCACTACGAGTTCGGACCGATCGACTGGGACGAATTCTGGTCGGTCATCAAGGGCGACGGCCCCTGCAACCGCGAGCGCATGCGCGATCAGCAAGCCAAACACGAAAACGGCCGTTGGGTGCGTGAGGCCGCGCTGGCCCATGCCCGCAAGCAGGCCGACCGCGCCGCCACCGCCAGTCAGGCCGCCTGAGCCTGCCGCCTTCGAATCAAGCCGAGACAACCATGACCGACACCAAACACTCCGCAAACCCTGCCGCAACCGCCGATCCGTGGCCGTTGTGGGAGGTTTTTGTTCGCTCCAAGCAAGGTCTGGAGCACAAGCACTGTGGCAGCCTGCATGCCACCGATGCCCAGATGGCTCTGCAAATGGCCCGTGATGTCTACACCCGGCGCAGCGAAGGGGTCAGCCTCTGGGTTGTACCCTCCAGCGCCATCGTCGCCTCGGCACCCGAGAACAACGACGTCAACTTCGATCCCAACGACGACAAGATCTATCGCCATCCGACCTTCTACAAGCTGCCCAAAGAAGTGGATCACATGTAATGGCGACCCAGACCGACACCCCGACCCACGCCGCCGCAGCGGCCCCCGCCTGGCATATTGATGCCGTGCTGCGCTTGGGCGATGACGCCCTGGTGCTGGCGCAACGCGCCTCCGAATGGGCCGGCCACGGCCCGGTACTCGAAGAAGACCTGGCGATGGCAAACATCGGGCTCGATCTGCTCGGCCAGGCCCGGATGCTGCTCACCCATGCCGGCCAGCTTGAAGGCGCCGGCCGCGACGAAGACGCACTGGCCTACTTTCGGGACAGCCCGCAGTTTCGTAATCACAGCATCAGCGAGCTGCCCAATGGTCGCGGCAAACACGACGACTACGCGCTGACCATCGTGCGTCATTACCTGCACAGCGAACGGATGGTGGCGCTCTGGCAGGCGCTGACCGGCTCCACCGACGCGCAACTGGCCGCCGTCGCCGCCAAAGCAATCAAAGAGGCCAAAGGCCACCTGCGGCACGCCCGGATGTGGCTGATTCGCTTTGGCGATGGCACCGACGAATCGCATCAGCGCGCCCAGGCAGCGCTGGAATGGCTCTGGCCCTATACCAATGAGTACTGGCACGATGACGCGGTCGATCTGGCCGCCGCCGAAGCTGGCGTCATGCCACTGCCCTCGTCGCTGCAAGCCGGCTGGCTTGCGCGGGTTGAGCAAACACTCAATGAAGCCACCCTCGAGCAGCCACCGGCCTCGGCCTTCAATGCCGGCGGCAAAAGCGGCCGCCATACCGAGCACCTCGACTACCTGCTGGCCGAAATGCAGCAAGTGGCGCGGGCGCATCCGGGTGCCCAGTGGTAGCAACCCCGACCACCACGCCAGCGGCGGCCGCAGCGGCCCCCACCAGCCAGCGCGCGAGCCTGGCTGAGGTACGGGCCCGCGTGGGCCAGATTCCCGACCCGGAAATTCCGGTCGTCACGCTGGCCGACCTGGGCATCCTGCGTTCAGTTGAGATGGTGGCAGACCGGCTCATCGTGACCCTGACCCCCACGTACAGCGGCTGCCCGGCCACCGAAGCCATCCGCGAAGATGTGCTGGCCGTGTTGCGCGCCCTTGGCCACGCCGATGGCGAAGTGGTGTTGACCTTGAGCCCGCCCTGGAGCACCGACTGGATGCAGCCGGGCACGCACGAAAAGTTACGCGCCTACGGCATCGCACCGCCGGGCAGCCTCTGTACCAATGACGTCAAGGTGATTCAGTTCAAGGCACCGGGCGACAGCGACGGCCCGGCATGTCCGCGCTGCAGCAGCCCGAACGTGATTGAAATCTCGGCCTATGGCTCTACGCCCTGCAAGGCGCTCTACCGCTGCCGGGCCTGCGCCGAACCCTTCGACTACTTCAAACCTTTCTGAGACCTCCCCCTATGGCCACGCCTCAGTTTCATACCTTGCGCATCAGCTCGATCACCCCCGAGACCGCCGACGCGATTGCCGTCGGTTTCGAGGTACCGCCCGAGTTGCGCGACCAGTACGCGTTCCAACAGGGGCAGTTCCTGACCCTCAAGGCCAAAGTGGGCGATGAAGAGCTGCGCCGCTCGTACTCAATTTGCGTCGCCGTGCCGGACTACCAGCGCGACGGCAGCCTGCGCGTGGGCATCAAGCGGGTGGCCGGGGGCCGGTTCTCCAACTGGGCCAACGAAAACCTGCAAGCCGGCCAGACCATCGAGGTCATGACCCCGGACGGGCGCTTTCATACCCCACTGGCAGTCACCAACCGTAAACACTATGTCGGCTTTGCGGGCGGCTCGGGCATTACGCCGATGCTGTCCCTGATTGCCACCACGCTCAGCACCGAGCCCAACAGCCGGTTCACGCTCATCTACGGCAATCGCGACCTGCGCGCGATCATGTTCCTCGAGGCCCTCGAAGGCATGAAGAACCGGTTCATCGACCGCTTCCGCATCATTCACATCCTTGCCGACGAACCGCAAGAGGTGCCGCTGTTCAATGGCTTGCTCGATCAGGCCAAGTGCACCGAACTGCTCGACAATCTGGTGCCGGCCGCCTCGATCGATCAGGCCTTCATCTGCGGCCCGGGGCCGATGATGGATGCCGCCGAAGCCGCGTTGCTGGCCGCCGGCGTCAAGGCCGAGAACATCGCGATAGAACGCTTCGGCACGCCCAACCCGTCGGGAGCGCCGCAAGCGGCTCCGGTCATCACCGCCGACACTCCAACCAGCGAAGTCACCATCATCAGCGACGGCAAGTCGCGTGTCCTGCAAGTGCCCTTCGAAGGCATGTCGATTCTCGACAGCGGCCTGCACAAGGGCGCCGATCTACCCTATGCCTGCAAGGGCGGTGTCTGTTGCACTTGCCGGGCCAAGGTCCTCGAAGGCGAAGTCAAGATGGCCCGCAACTTCACGCTCGAACAATGGGAAATTGACAAAGGCTTCGTGCTGACCTGTCAGTCGAGCCCGATCACCGACAAAGTCGTCGTCAGCTACGACGAGCGCTGAACCGCAACGGAGCAACTGCATGGCCCGCCCTCGCGCCGAAACCCATGAGCAACAACGCGACCTGATCCGGGATCGGGCCGCCATCGCCTTTGCGCGTCTGGGCTACGCAAGCGCCTCGATGGCCGATCTGGCCCAGGCCTGCGAAGTCTCGAAGGCTGCGCTGTATCACTACTTCGACAGCAAGGAAGCCATTCTGTTTGAGGCGCTCGATGCCTATACGCGCCGCCTGCAAGAGCTGACACTGAGCTACACCAACGATGGCGAAACCGACAGCCTGAGTACCGCCCAGGCCCGAGACCGGCTCGCCTCGCTGATCACCGCATTGCTCACCGAATATGCCGACTCGCACAGTTACCATGTGAGCCTGCTGACCGATGTGAAATTTCTGGGCGCGAGCCAGCGCGAGAAAATCACCGCCCAGGAGCGCGAAGTCGTGCGGCGCATCGGGCGCCTGATCGACCGCGCCTTTCCCGGTCGCATCGAACCCGCGCGCCGTTCGGCGACAACCATGGCCTTGCTCGGCATGATCAATTTCACCTTTGCCTGGTGGGATCCGCATGGCGCGCTCGATGCGCGGCAACTCGGTCAGCTGATGATCGATCTTTGGTGGCGCGGTTTGTCGGGGCCGGACGAATCAGCCCCTGCCAGCGCCTTCACCGACCTAGCGGAGCAGCAAAGCGGGTAGCCACAACACCAGCGCAGGCCACATGGCGAGCAACAACACGGTGGCGACAATCGCAATGAAGAACGGCACGGCAGCCACTATCACCTTCTCGTAGGACACCTCGGCGATGCGCGCCGCTGTCATCAAGGTCATGCCCACCGGCGGCGTGATGTTGGAGACGTTCAAGGTGACGATCATGATGATCGCAAAGTGCAGAGGATCGAAGCCAAGCGCCACCATTGACGGATGCAGAATGGGCCCGACCACGACCAGCGCCGGCAGCACATCCATGATCGTGCCCAGCAACACCAGAAACACAATCACCATCGATATCTGAATGCCCTTGCTGTCCGTCAGCGTGGCAATCAGGCCGGCCGCATCACGGGCAATGCCCGAGCGCGTTACCACCCAGGAAAGAATCATCGAGGTGGCGAGCAGCAAGAACACGACACCGCTGAAACGAATCGTTGTCAGCAGAGAATCCCAGACCAGTGCCCAGGTCAGGCGGCGATAGAGCAGAAAACCGATGGCCAGCGTATAGACCGCCGCCAGCGCCGACGCTTCAGTGACCGTGGTAATGCCGGAAAGAATGCCACCGAGAATGACCACCGGTACGAGCAAGGCCGGCACCGCCGAAAAGAAAGCGATCAAGGCCTGCCGCAATGATGTGGCGGGATGGCTTGGAAAATCGTTGCGATACGCGAGCAATATGCTGACCGCCAGCATCGACACGGCCAGCACGAGACCGGGAACAATGCCGCCGGCAAACAGTTGAATGACTGAAACATCGCGCAAGATGGTGGCGTACACGACCATCACGATACTGGGCGGAATGATAGGACCAATGATTGACGAGCAAGCCGTTACCGCCGCGCTGTACTCAGCGCTGTAGCCCTCGTCCTTCATGGCCGGAATGAGAATCTTGCCGATCGACACCGTATCGGTGACGGCCGCGCCGGTGAGCCCGGCAAAGAAAACCGAAACCGTAATGTTGACGTGACTGAGTGCGCCCTTGAAGCGACCAATAATGGCGTTGTTGAATGTGATGAGGCGCTCGGTAAGACTGGCGTGACTCATCAATTCGGACGTGAAGATGAAATACGGGATGGCAATCAACACGTACGGTGACACGCCCGAGAAAATTTTCTCGGCGGTAACGATAAGATAGTCGAGGCCGCCCATCGACATGGTGCCGGCAGCGCCCGAGAAGAACAACACCAGACCTACCGGGGTGCCGATAAGGAGCAAGACAACGAAGACCACGGCGGCCCAGATCATCGCCCCGCCTCGCGGTTTGCCGCCGGCTGCGCTTGCGAGGCCTGCAGCAATTCGTCAATCATCGCCTCGCTGGTGCTGGCGTTTTCGAGCAATCGGTGCCCGGCGATCGAATGAATCAGCATTACCACCCCCATTGCCGGCACACTGGCCACCACCCAACGCTGGGATATCTGCAATTGATCGGAAATCATCACCAACTGCGTCGACTCAAACCAGAAGCGCATCCCCTGCCAGATCATCAGCACCGCAAACACCGCGATCGAGGCCACCACGATTTGTTGCATCACACGTGCTACCGACCGGGGCAGACGCGGCGCCAGCATATTGACCGCGACATGATCAGCATGCTTGAACGCAACGGTGATCGACAACAGACCGATCCAGGGGACGAACTGACGAGCCAGCGAATACGTCCAGCTCAGCGCGTCACCGGTCAGCAATTGGTACGAGGTACCCAGAAAGGTAATGCTCAGCATGATCAGAACAAAGAGGGCGCACAACAGTGTCACCACCCGATTGGTCCAGTCACTGAGAAGTAGAAGTCGCTGCATCTCGTCCGAACAAACCGGTACCGCGCCAACACGGGCGGTGCCGGTTTGTTGTTCAGTAGATCATTTGACGTAGAGTTCGGTGCTGGTCGCCGTCTCGGCAGCAGCGATACGATCGACCTCAGCCCACAGCTCATCGACCAGTGCAGCATCGATGCCAAAGTCTTCAGTAATCCAGGTGCGCCATGCCGGCCGCGCCATGTCTTTGAGCTTGTTGCGCTCGGCTGCGGGCAAGATGTAGCAGCCCTTGAAGTTCTTGCAAGAGGCCTGCCAGCCAACGACAGCCTGCAACGCCGCGGCGCCGTGACCGATGTTGACAGACTCACGCGCTGCGTCGGCAATGATGACCTGGAACTCTTCGGGCAAAGTTTGAAACCACTTGTCGCTGACCACGAAAGTAGTCGAGTTATAGACATGTCCCGACATGGTCGTGTAGTCGTTCACTTCCCATAGCTTGTAGGTGCTGTTGACGCCGGGCGCATTGAACTGACCATCGGCCAGACCCGTCGACAAAGCCGTTTGCACTTCACCCCACGGCAACGGTGTTGCCGATGCGCCCATCGCTTTCATCGTCGCGATGTGGGCCGGATTTTCTTCAACGCGAATACGCAAGCCGGCAACATCTTCAGCGGTTTTGATCAAGCGCTTGTTATTGGTGAAGGCGACAAACCCACCACCATCATCGAAGGTGCCGAGATAGCGCAAGCCACCTTCCTCGATGGCCCCGCGCATGAATTTGGCATGCCACGGACCATTGAAGTACGAACGGGCAACGAGATAGTTTTGAAACAGGAACGGGGTGGTGATGACTTGGTAGTTCTTGAAGAATGAGGACATCGCCCCCGAGGAAATCACCGTGGCCTGAACGGTGCGACCTGCTTGTGCGGCCTTGGCTGCCTCGACTTCGGAACCGAGCTGACCTGAGGCAAAAATCTTCACGTCGATGGCGCCGTTGGTAGCGGCTTCAACCAGACCTTCGAAATGCTTGAGACTTGGCTGCACCTCGTTGGAGGTCAGATCTTCGGGTAACAGATGAGCAATGACCATTTCGTAATCGGCCGCCGATGCGCTGACTACCGCACCCGACAAAAGCAAACCGGTAAGCGCCACGCGAGCAGTACGCAGCCTGGAACTGAATGCATGCATCTCTTCTTCCTCCGTTATGGTGCAACTTTGGAGTGGAGTCGTTCTGACCCACCCACTGGGTTCTTTTAAGATAGATCATCCCATAGATTTCCGCAGCAACGTAAGTCTTGCACAATGGTCGGCACATAGCCATGCTTGCGAGCTTGTCGATTCGCGGCATCGATGACATCCAAGGAGAGTCGTGTGAAAGACATCATCGTTCTAGGTGCCGGCATGGTTGGCGTTGCGACGGCGCTTGCCTTGCAAAAACGCGGCGCAGATGTCACGCTCATCGATCGCGGCGCACCAGGCCGTGAAACCAGCTATGGCAATGCCGGCATCATTCAGACCGAAGCGGCCGAACCTTATGCCATGCCGCGCAAAGCAAGCGAGCTTGTACGCATTGCACTGAAACAAGGCAACGAAGTTCGCTGGCATCTCGATGCACTGCCAGGCCACGCTCGTGCACTATGGCAGTACTTCCGATATTCCAGTCGGGTGCAACACCATCAGATTTCGCGCACCTATGTGCAGCTTACGTCACGCGCCGACTCCGACCATGCACCACTTATTGCCGCCGCCGGGGCCGAAGCACTGATTCGGCGCGACGGTTTTCGTCAGGCCTATCGCGACACCCGCACGCTTGATGAAGCAGCAGCGGATGCTGATCGGCTCAAACAAGAATACGGCGTGCCCTCCGCAATACTCGACAGCAGTGCGCTTGCACGCGCCGAACCCAACATGCTGCGTTCACTCGCCGGCGCGCTGCACTGGACAGGAAGCTGGACTTGCACTGACCCGGGCGGACTGGTCGCCGCCTACGCCGATTTGTTCACCGCGCGCGGCGGCCGCTTCATCAAGGGTGACGCCATGAGTCTTGCCGCTCGCGACGGCGGCGGCTGGTCCGTCACCCCGGTCGCGGGCGGCGAGCGCATTGAGGCCGCCGAGGCGGTCATTGCTCTGGGCCCGTGGTCGGCCTCATTGTGCAAACGCTTTGGCCTCGTTGTGCCGCTGCTCGGCAAGCGCGGTTACCACCGCCACTTCCATACGGAAGCCGGACCGAACATGACGCTGGTCGACGTCGCCAGCAGTGCCGTCATGGCGCCGATGCAGGTCGGTCTGCGCATTACTACCGGCGCCGAAATTGCGCGTCATGAGGCCGCGCCGGACCCGGCGCAGATCACGCGCGCCGAGCAGGCCGTGCGTGAACTCTTTGCGCTCGGTGAGCCGGTCGAGCCGGCCCCATGGCTCGGCACCCGGCCCTGCATGCCCGATATGTTGCCGGTGGTCGGCGCGGTGCCGCAGCAGCCCGGCTTATGGGCACATTTCGGGCACGGCCACCAGGGCTTCACGCTCGGACCGACGACAGCCGACCTGTTGGCCAACGAGATTGCCGGCGAGACACCCGTTCCGGCCGCACTGGCCCCGGCCAACCGCTTTCGCGCGGCGTAAGCCGCCGGCTCTTGCCGAAGACAATCCGTTTGTCATAGCACTGCGCCTGACTACTTGATTGCCCGCAACGACAGGCTCGAGCGCACATCAAGCACGCCGGCCTGCTTCATCAGGGTATCCATCATGAAGCGCGAGAAATGGTCGAGGTCGGCAACCTGCACGCGCAACAGGTAGTCCAGGTCCCCCGTCATCGCATGACACTCGACCACTTCGGGCCAGTCCTGAACGGCGCGGGCAAACAACTTGTCCAGGGTAGTGCCGTCGGCATGGCCGGGGGCGGCTTGTTTGTCGACCCGAACATTGACATAAGCCAGCAAGCCCATCCCCACCAAAGCGGGCTCCAGCACCGCCCCATAGTGGCGAATGACGCCGGCATCTTCGAGCCGACGCAAACGCCGCAAACAAGGCGATGGCGACAAGGACACACGCTCGGCAAGATCCTGATTATTGATTCGGCCTTCACGCTGCAGGATGCTCAGCATTAGCCGGTCAATGCGGTCCAGGCTGACCGCCGTTTGGTTCTTGGACATTAAATTGCGCAGCCTCCAATCATGACTTATCTATTCTGCCAAAATTTCCCCATACGGCAGCTAACTTCGCAATAAAACGCCCGAACAAACGCAATAAGATCGCTCCTTCACCTCACAGGAGACAGAAATGACAATTGCAGCCTGGGACAACCCGATGGGCACCGACGGCTTTGAATTCATCGAGTACGCAGCCACCGAACCCGAAAAACTGGGCCGGCTGTTCGAGCAGATGGGCTTTGTTGCGGTGGCCAGACACCGGCGCAAGCAGGTCACGCTCTACCGTCAGGGCGAAGTCAACTTCATTGTCAACGCCGAACCCGACTCCTTTGCCCAGCGCTTTGCGCGCCAGCACGGCCCGTCGATCTGCGCGATTGCGATCCGGGTCAACGATGCCGCCGCGGCCTACAAACGGGCGCTTGAGCTGGGTGCCTGGGGCTTCGATACGGCCAGCGGACCGGGCGAGCTGAACATTCCGGCCATCAAAGGCATCGGCGACTCGCTCATCTATCTGGTCGACCGGTGGCGCGGCAAAGGCGGTGCCCAGCGCGACGCCATTGGTGACATCTCGATCTACGACGTCGATTTCGAACCCATCGAAGGCGCTGAAGCGACGCCGGCCGGCGAGGGCCTGACCTATATCGATCACCTGACCCACAACGTTCACCGGGGCCGGATGGCCGAATGGGCCGAGTTCTACGAGCGCCTGTTCAACTTCCGTGAGATCCGGTTCTTCGATATTGAAGGCCAGGTGACGGGCGTGCGCTCCAAGGCGATGACCAGCCCATGCGGCAAGATTCGCATCCCGATCAACGAGGAAGGCAACGAGGCGCAAGGCCAGATTCAGGAGTATCTCGACTCATACCGCGGCGAAGGCATCCAGCACATTGCGCTTGGCACCAGCGACATCTACCGCACGGTGGCGGCGCTACGCGAACGCCAGGTCGAGTTTCTGGACACCCCCGACACCTATTACGAGTTGGTCGACACCCGGTTGCCCGGCCACGGTGAGCCGGTGGCGCAGATGAAGCAGAATCAGATTCTGCTCGACGGCTCGCCCAGTGGTGGCCTGTTGCTGCAGATTTTCACGCAAACGATGATTGGCCCGATCTTTTTCGAGATCATTCAGCGCAAAGGCGATGACGGCTTCGGCGAAGGCAACTTCAAGGCCTTGTTTGAATCGATCGAACTCGATCAGATGCGCCGCGGCGTTCTCAAGGCCGACGCGACCGCCTGAAGCAACGGCCAGCCCCGGAAAGCTTGATTGCACGGGCCCACCGCTGCGGCGGCCGGGCCCGTTTTCACGACGTCAGCGGCCGCAGGATTTCGGCTTTTCCGGCACCTTATGGGCGAGCAGGATCTGGCAATCGCAACCGGCTTGCTGACGGCACTTGGCCAGCGCCAGCCTTTTCGCTTCTTCGGGATCGGGTGCACAGGCCGACCAGGCCCAACGGTTGCCCTCGACGGCAGCAACAGCGGTTACCTGCCCCTCCGGACAGCCACCAACGCTGTTGCAGCGCCCACCAGCGGCGCGACAAGCCCGCAGCGCAGCGCCGCGCGCCTGACGTTGCGTACAGACGCGAGCATTGCCCGAGGAATGAACGGCAAAGCGGCGCTCATCGAACACCGCCCAATCGCCAAAGGACCTGGCGCTGGCGGCGCTGACCGGCAAACCGCTGCGCAGCTTCTTGCTGGCCACGGTTGGCTTGCACAGCCGGTCGGCCGCCGCATCCAGCACCGATTCAATCTTGCCGACCTCCTGCAAACGGGCTCGCTGCGAGGCTTCGTTGAGCAGCGACCGGGCCGAGGCGCTGGACAAGCCGTCATCAAGGATGGCGCGCATATCGCCACCGCCGGCCGAATAATTCGTACAACTCACGCCAAAGCGCCCCGCCGCGCCATCGGTGCTGCGGCAATAGGCCGCGTACTCGTTGGTCAGCGCCACGAAATACAGGCTGTTGCGATAGATATCCCAGGCCACATGGGAAGGCTCACGCGGCTCGATGCGTCCGGCGTCGGGGAAAAACCGCATCACCGAGCCAGTGCCGTCCGCGTAAAAACGCAGTCCGGCAAACGGGCCTTGCGCGCTGGCGCCATCGGTTTCGGGAATCCAGGCCGAGGCAAACAGCAGATCGGGCCGACCGGAACGCGACAGCTTGAGCGGGGATTGGCGCAACACCAGACTGCCTTTGCGACGGCTACGCGCTTTTGCGTCTTTGTTGACGACCGACCAGTCCAGTTCGGGCAGCCATTCGATGCTGCCCGTTGGGTTACTGGTGTAGTACGTGGTGCCGCCACTTTCGAGAAACTGCGCCAGTGCGATATAGCCACCGAAACTCGCATAATTGACGGCGTTTCGGCCAAAGTTATCGGTTTTCTTCGGATCGGCGCCGCGTTTGAGCAAACCGCGCACAATCGCTTCGCGCTGCGCCAGCGGCGCATCTTCAACCGCACGAATCAACGGCGTCGTGCCATCGGCGTCGAGCGGCGCATTGACGTCGGCCTTGAAAAAGTAACGATTGAACGCGGGCAGATTGCCTTGCCGGATGGCCAGATCAAGAGCGACTTCATCGCTGAGCGTGTCGTCGTAGTCGTCGATCAGGTCGTCGGCTTCATCGAAATCTTTGTCAGAGAGCGCACGACCGAGTTCGGCCACGCGGTCACTGGCGTAAAAAGCTTGAGATTGAGTCAACGCACAGCTTGCCAGGGTTGCGCAAAGCAACGACAGCAATATCAGGCGCCAGACTGGACCGGAAGATTTAGTTTTGATCAATGTGGAACGCATGAGGAAAGAACACTGTCAGAGGGGTCTGACGATTGCGTCTTGCTAGCTTAGGCGCATTGCATCAGACCGGCGACAAATCCACACGCTTTAGAGACTACTGTGCTGCTAGCAGACAACAGTTGCCGCGTTCAACGCACGGTCCAGGTCCCAGATCAGATCATCCAACGACTCCAGTCCCACCGACAACCGAATGAGATCAGGTGACGCGCCGGCTGCAATCTGCTCGGCTTCAGACAACTGCCGATGCGTAGTGGAAGCCGGATGAATGACCAGCGTCCGGGCATCTCCTATGTTGGCCAAGTGACTCATGAAAGTACAGGCCTCGATAAACCGCTCGCCGGCCTGCTGGGCCGTTGGTCGATTATCGGCCGCCCCGGCCGCAGCCTCGGGAGCGCGCACGCCGAAGGTCAGAATGCCGCCACAGCCACGGGGCAGATAGCGTTGCGCCAGCTCGTGATAGCGGCTACCCGGCAAGCCGGGGTAATTGACCCACGCCACACGGGGATCGTCCTGCAAATATTGCGCAACCGCCAGCGCGTTGCTGACATGACGATCCATGCGCACCGGCAGGGTTTCGATCCCTTGTAACAACAGCCACGCATTCATCGGCGAAATAGTCGGCCCAAGTGTCCGCATTGTCTCCATACGCGCCTTCATCGTGAAGCCAAAGTCGCCGAATGTTTCGTAAAAGCGCACGCCGTGATAACCCTTGCTGGGTTCGGTCATTTGCGGAAACTTGCCGTTATCCCACGGAAAACGACCCGATTCGACCACGACCCCGCCCATCGTTGTGCCATGGCCGCCAAGGTATTTGGTAGCCGAATGGACAACAATATCGGCACCAAAATCAATAGGCCGGCACAGATACGGCGAGGCCATCGTGTTGTCGATGACAAGCGGCAAATCGTGCGCATGCGCGATATCTGCCACCGCGGCAATATCCAGCACATTCAGGCGCGGATTGGCGATGGTTTCGGCGAAGACAGCCCGCGTGTTCGGCTTGATGGCGGCCGCGAAATTCTCAGGCTCGTCGGGCTCGACGAAAGTCGTTTCGATGCCAAACTGCTCGAAAGTGACAGCAAACTGCGAATAGGTGCCGCCATAGAGCGTGCTGGAAGCGACAAGATGATCGCCTGCGCGCAACAAGGTCAGCAGCGCCAGCATTTCGGCCGCCATGCCGGTGGCAGCGGCCAAAGCCGCGCGGCCGCCCTCAAGCGCCGCCATGCGCTCCTCGAACACCGCCGTCGTCGGGTTCGAGATACGTGAGTACACATTGCCAAACGTTTGTAAATTGAACAGGCTCGCGGCATGGTCGGCCGAGTCAAAAACGTATGAAGTGGTCTGGTAGATTGGCACCGCCCGGGCGCCGGTGGCGCTGTCGGGCACATGCCCGGCATGCAGGCACAGGGTTTCAAATCCGAAATCTCGATCGGCCATCGCCGTTATCTCCGTTGCTGTTGCTGGCTGTCAGGTGAGCCGGCGGGATGAATTCAATACTGACGCGGACGCTTGGCTGAAATTACGCGGGTATCGACCCCCACCCAACCGAGGCCGCCAAACAGCCGGGCGTGTTCGATCTTGACGCAACGATTGGTGACCGAATCGAGGCCGGCCTTGACCACCAGATCATGCGCCTCGCGGCTATCGACGCCCAGCTGCTGCCACAGACACTTGGCACCGACGGCAATGGCCTGCTCGGCAAAGGGCAAAACCCGCTCGGTGCGCTGAAAGACATCGACCATATCGATCGGCACATCAACGTCGAGCAGCGACGGAAAGCAACGCTCGCCGAGAATCTCGTCGTAGCGCGGATTGATCGGAATGACCCGATAGCCGTGATCCTGCATGTATTTGGAGGCGAAATAACTCGGCCGATACCAGTCGGCAGACAATCCAACCACGGCCACCGTTTTCGTGGTGGCCAGAATACGGCGTAAGGTTTCGATATCTGACACAACATCTCCTGTTATTCACTCGCCGGAAAACCTGCGACCCTTAGGGAATCCCGGTTCCCGCCGCGGCCCAGCGATGCAATAATGCCCCATGAACTCTGATTCGCAAGACTCGCCCACTTCACCGTTCGGGATCCCCGGCGCTGGCAACCTGCAATCCATCATGGAATCCATGCAGAAGGCCTGGGGCTTTGCTGCGGCTCAGCCGGTTGCGCCCACCCTCGATATCGACGAAATCGATCGCCGGCTGGCCGACCTGAACACCGTATCGCAGTGGCTGGCACTGAATCAGAACATGCTGCAATCAACCATTCAGGCCTTGCAGGTGCAACGCGCCACGCTGGCGGCCATTCAGTCTTTCGGCATGCTGCCCCAGACCGAAAGCGCCACCGAACCCGGCAACTCCGCCATGGACTTGATGCAGTCCTTTGCCCAATCCTTTGCCAGCGCGCCGCGCGCCGCCGCGCCCGACGCCGCGCCTGAAGCGGCCCCCGCGCACGAAGCAGCACCGCCAGCCGACGCGCCGCCCCAGCCTGAGCCTGCCGCCAGCGCCACGAACCCGGCCAGCCCCGGCTTCGATCCGCAGCAATGGTGGGACATGCTGCAAGACCAGTTCGCGCGCGTCGCCAGTTCGGCCCTCGAAACACCCGCACCGGCCGCCACCGCAAAACGCGCAGCCGCCAGCCCTCGCAAAAAGCCGGCCGCTAAAAAGCCGGCCGCCAAAAAACGTGCAAGCGCCGCCAAATCGACGAAATCCACGCGTGAACGATAAGCATCACGTGCTCACCAAGCGACGGGCTCCATGACTGCACACCCGGCCTTTCCCGGCGGCACCAGCCCGCACAAGCCGTTCGCGCTGGCGCACGGCACCCATGACTCGCCCGATCTGATCGTTACCGAGCTGCTCGCCACGCTCAGCGCCGCCGAACTGGCGGCCGATTGTCTGGGCATCATTTACGCCACCGAAGAGTATTCGGCCGACTATGCACGGCTGGCCGAAGTGCTGGCCGAAAACCTGCCTACCGTGCAATGGGTGGGGGCCTTCGCCGACGGCATCATTGCCAACGATCACGAATACGCCGGTGAGAGCGCAGTTGCCGTCATGGTCTTGCCCATGCCGGAAGCCAGCTGGCAGATCTTTTCGGGCACCAATCCGTTGGCTCTGAACGCCCACACCGCGCTGGTCCACGCCGACCCGGCCACCCCGGACCTCGGCCCCTTGCTGGAAGACCTGGCGGGGCGCACCGAAACCGGCTACCTGTTTGGCGGACTGACCGCCATCAGCCGCGACGAAGCCACCCAAATTGCCGACGCAACACGCTTGTCCGGTGGTCTTACCGGCGTGGGCTTCGATGCGCGGGTACGGGTGCTGTCACGTGTGACGCAAGGCTGCATGCCGCTGGCCAGCGAACATCAGATAACCGAGTGCCGCTCGCAATTCGTGCTCGGCCTGGACGGTCGACCGGCGCTCGACGTCTTGCTGGAAGATCTCGGCGTGGATAAATCCGCCGGCGACAGCCGCGATGGTGACGATATTCTGCGCGCGCTGCCGGCCGAACGCTTGCGCAACGGCTTGCTGGTGGGCCTGGCAAATGCCAGCCAGACGACCCATGACAAGCCGGTGGGCTTTGGCGACTACCAGGTCAGCCAGCTGGTGGGCATCGACCCGGAAAACCGGCTCATCGCGGTGAGTGCCGAGCCCGCCGAAGGCAACCGGCTTTTGTTCTGCACGCGCGACCGCCAGGCGGCGCGCCAGGACCTGATCCGCGCCTGCACCGAATTGCGTGACCAGATCGAATCCGAGTCTTTGCAGATTCTCGGCGTGCATTATGTGTCTTGCGTGGCTCGCGGCGCCGCCTTGTTTGGCGCCAGTGGCGCTGAGGCCGAAATTCTGCGCCACAACCTGGGCGATGTTCCCCTGATCGGGTTCTACGCCAACGGTGAAATTGCCCGCGAACGCCTCTACGGATTCACCGGCGTACTGACGCTGTTTGTCGCGCCGGCCTGATCAGGCCAGGTGGTGGCGATGCCAGCGCTCCAGATCGGACCGGATCGCGCCCAGTGAACGCAACACCCGCACCCCTTCAAAGGTGCGCCGGGCGGTATTCGGGCAACGCCCACCCACCCAGAGTTCGGTCTCGGCCGGCAATTCGTCGCGCAACTGCGCAATCCCGTCGAGCACCAGATTCGGATTCAGCGCTGTCGTAAACGACAGCATGACGATATCGACTTGCAGCGCCGCGGCGGCCGCGGCGATCTCGAACACCGGCGTTTGCGTGCCCAGGGAAACGCAGCGACAACCATACAGCGCCAGCATGGCCTCGGCCATCAGCAGCCCGATACCGCGCTGCTCGGCCGGAAATGTCGTCATCAGAGCACTGGGGCTGTGGCCCGTTTGCGCCGGAATGCTGCTGATGGCATTGCGCATCACCACCAGAATGGCCTCGGCAAACAGATGCTCTTCGTAGATGGCCAGCTCGCCGCGCACCAAGGCCTCGCTCACCATATCGTTAGCCGGCGCCGCGATCTCGACGACGAATCGCTCCACCCCCAGGCGCAACACCATCTGTGCCAGCTTCAGGCGCAGCTCGGCAATCCGGTGCGCCTTGAGGTGGTTCATCAACTCGTCAAACCCGTTGTCGAGCCATTCGATGGATTTGGGCCGATCGGGAGTTGGTGTTGCCTGCGCCGCCAGCTTCTGCAACTCGGCCGTCGAGTAGCGCACGATACGCCCTGGCCGATGGCCCAGATCGATCAGTCGCCGGATCAGGCGCAGCTTGTCGACCTGCGCCAGGTTGTACACCCGCTCGCCGAACTGATCCCGATCGGGGTCCGGAAAGCCATAGCGCCGCTCCCAGACTCGTAAGGTATCTTTGGCAATACCCGTATCGCGCTCGACCGCCGAGATCGACAGGGCAATGGGGGCTTGCTCGGTAAAGTCATTCATGCGTTTTCGCTCTGCAGGCGGAGTGGCAAGAACGCCACTTTTGTTCTAAACAAAGCCGTCATCTTCTCTAACCTACCCGCAGCATAACCGAAGTTCGGGTCTCTCTGTCGTGGACAAGTCAGCTTTGTCATGCGCCGGACTCCGACTACTTGACCCGTGCGAAGTGGCGGATCCGTCCCTGT
>CAXBNM010000043.1:0-19061 GCA_963976885.1 uncultured Burkholderiaceae bacterium | reverse complement strand
TTCAGCTACAGGTCATCGGCGCCTCAGGGCGCCCGATTCCTGCGCAGCCCGGGCTCGCTCAGCGCCCCGTCCATTTCGGCGGGCGCTTCTCAGTAAAGGCCTTGACGCCTTCCCGAAAGTCATCGCTGCCATAGGTCAGCCGCACCAGATCTTCGTCTTCCATGTCGCCGTTCGCCTGGCGGGCCATCAGTTGCTTGGTCACCGCCATCGTGATCGGCGCATGACCGAGCAGCGTCGTGACGACGGCATCGGCCACCGCGTCCAGTTCCTCCGGCGCGACCACTTTGAGCAGGTAGCCGTGGCTGTACAGCTCGCCTGCGTCGACCATTTCACCCAACAACACCATTCGCCGCACCATGGCCGTGCCCAGCGTGGCGGTGAGCGATGCCAGCGACGCCGAGGACAGGCAGTTGCCCAGCGTGCGGGCAATAGGCACACCAAACCGAGTGCCATTGCTGGCAATCCGGAAGTCGCACACATTGGCCAGAGCCATGCCGCCGCCAACTGCCCAGCCTTCAACAATGGCCACGGTCGGCACCGTCAGGCCCGCCATCTTGCCCACGAAGTGGCCGATGGCATGCTCATAGGCCACGCCTTTGTCGCCGGATTCAAAGTCGAGAAACTGCGCAATGTCGGTGCCAGCCACAAAGGCTTTGCCGCCCACCCCGCGAAAACAGGCAACCCGTACGCTGTCGTCCGCGGCAATGGTTTCGCAGGCGCTGGCCAGTTGCTCGTACATGGCCCAGGTCATCGCATTGCGCGCAGCCGGCCGGTTGAACAATACGGTAGCCACACCATCCTTGATGGTCAGTTCGGTACGCCCTTCAGCGGGCAAGGGTTTAGTGTCAGATGAGATGTCATTCATGAGTTACGCCTATAATTCGGGCCAGAAAATTGAATCCATTTTCACCAGGCACAGGTCGGGTGAATGTACTGGGGAGACCTGCGATGAAAACCTTGTCGCGATTCATCGAGACTGCTCTCGAATGGATCCTGATTCTGCTGATGGTAGCGCTAACCGTAATCGTCGTCGTTGCGGTGGTCTACCGCAAGCTTGATGATTCACTCGTCTGGTATGACGAGGTGGCCTCGATCATGCTGAGTTGGATCACTTACTACGGTGCTGCGCTGGCCGCGCTCAAGCGCAAACACATCGGCTTTGACACCATCTTGCTGGCCTTGCCGAAAACCTGGCGCATGATCGGCGCGGTGTTTGCCGAGATCGTGGTGCTGGCCTTTTTCGTGCTACTCGCCTGGGCCGGCCTGCAAGTGCTTGAAGTGCTTGAAGGCGACTCCCTGGTCAGCCTGACCTGGGTGCCGGTGCAACTCACGCAATCGGTGATTCCGGTAGGTGCGGTGTTGTTCATCATCTGCGAGTTGCTGTCGCTGCCCATGTATTTGCGCGGCGTCGCGTCCGGACAATCGGCCGAACATCAGGAAATTGAAGCCGAAGTTGAACACCACCTCAATTCAGCAGGAGCCAACCGCGCATGATTCCTCTGCTGATCTTTTTCGTCCTGCTCTTTCTCATCTTCCTGAATGTTCCCATCGCCATTGGTCTGGCGGTGGCAGGTATTGCCGGCCTCTACGTTACCGAAGGCAGTGACGCCCTTGTCACGGTAGCCCTCGACATGTACGACGGCTCTACCAACTTCTCACTGATTGCCATTCCGATGTTCGTGCTGGCCGGCGCCATCATGAACGCCGGTGGCATTACCGATCGACTGATCAACTTTGTCAGCGCGCTCATTGGTTTCGTGCGCGGCGGGCTTGGCATGGTCAATATCGGGGTTTCGCTGTTCTTTGCCGAAATTTCCGGTTCGGCGGTGGCCGACGTTGCTGCACTCGGTTCGGTGATGATTCCACAGATGAAAAAGCGTGGCTATTCGGGCCCGCTGGCCGCCGCCATCACCTCTTCATCGGCCTCGCTGGCAATCATCATTCCGCCCTCGATTCCGATGATCGTCTACGCCACCTCGGCCAACACCAGTGTCGAGCAATTGTTTGTGGCCGGTTTCATCCCTGGTCTGATCGGCGCGGCCGGCATGATGATCGTGGCCTATATTTTTGCGCGTCGCTACAACCTGCCGGTCGATCAGGCCTTCAGTCTGAGCCGCCTCAAAACGGCCTTCCTTGATGCGCTGCCGACTTTCCTGCTGCCAATCATCATTCTTGGCGGCATCTTCGGCGGCATCGTCACCGCCACCGAAGCGGCCGGGCTGGCCGTCGTCGCCGCACTCGGCGTCGGCCTCTGGTATGGCGAGCTGAAGATGAAGCGCGTGTTCAGCTCCATGCTCGAGGGCGGCATTCAAACGGCCGTCGTGATGCTGCTGGTGGCCGCCTCGGCGCTGATGGGTGGCTTTCTGACCCGCGCCCAGGTGCCGCAGGAAATCGCGCAGCAAATTCTCGATTTCACGACCAACCCCTACGCCATTCTCGCCATCCTGAATGTCTTCTTCCTGATCATCGGCTTCTTCCTGCATTCGGTAGCGGCAATCATTCTGGTCATTCCGATCGTCATTCCGCTGATCGAAATGGCCGGCATCGACCCGGTGCACTTCGGCCTGGTCGTCACGCTGAACCTGGCCATTGGTCAACAGACGCCGCCGGTCGCCTCGGTGCTCATTACCACCTGCGCGATTGCCAAATCGAGCATCTGGGATGTCAGCAAGGTCAACGTGTGGTTTGTCGGTGTGCTGCTGCTGGTGCTGATGCTCTGCACCTACGTACCGGCGGTGCCGATGTTCCTGGTCGAGGCGTTCTACCGCTGAGAATGAGGCTCACTGGCGCCAGCAGGGCTGGCGCCAAAATGAGCTATCGTTACGAAACATCATCCCGGAGCCCAACCATGCCCATTGAAAGCGCCGAAGCACTGCGAGCCCTTTACGGAGAGGTCGTAGGCCCTGCCAAAACCAAGCAAATCGACCATCTCGATGAGCACTGCGCGCGCATTATCGCCATGTCGCCGTTTCTGGTGCTGTCCACTTCGGACGGACGCCGGCAGGACGCCTCGCCAAAGGGCGACGAGCCTGGTTTTGTGCAGATCAGCGAAGACGGCAACCTCCTGATTCCCGACTGGCCGGGCAATCGGCGCATTGACGGGCTGAGCAACATCATCAAGAACCCGTGGGCCGGGGTGTTGTTCATCATCCCCGGATTGCGCGAAACCTTGCGGGTCAACGGCGCCGCCAGCATTCATGATGAGCCCGAGTTTCTGCATCGCTTCGAGCGGCGCGGCAAACACCCGATAACGGTGCTGCAAATCAAGCCCGAAGAAGTGTTCATGCATTGCGCCAAGGCGTTCATGCGCTCCAAGCTCTGGCAGCCCGAATCATGGCCCGAAAAGGGAACGCTGCCGCGCATGATCGAAATCATCAAGGCGCATGCAGGCACCAGCAGCTACGCCGATCAGGCCGCGATGGAAGAGCGCCTCAACGCAACGCTGTATTAAGGCTGGCTGACGCGGCGCACGGGCGCCGCGCCGGGCTGGCGATCAAGATCCGCAGGACCTGCGCCGGAGCGCCTAAAAAGAATTACGAAGCCAGATCGACGCATTCAGCGCCGTGGCAAAGCTGATCCAGAGCAGGTAAGGCACCAGCACAATGGCAGCAAGCCGGCTCCACGAGTAGACATCCCGCAGCAGCACGACAATCAGTGCCAGTGTGGCCAGCACCATCAGCGCCACATCCAGCAGCGCCAGACCAACCAGATGCTGGCCGAAAAACAACCATGACCAGGCCGCGTTGAGCGCCAGTTGCAATCCCCACAACACCTTGGTGACGCGCGACGGGGCATGGCTGAAAATCAACCAGCCGGCCAGCGCCACCAGCACATACAACACGGTCCAGGCGGGGCCGAACAGCCAGTTCGGCGGGGTCCAGGCGGGTTTGCTCAGCGTTTCATACCATGGGCCGGGCGGCGAGAAGGCGCCCAGCGCGGCCACCAGAAACACTACAACCAGCGCAATCAGCAGGTTGCGCCATGAACCCATGCGCGCGGGCGCGGTCGCCGGCACGGCTACCAGTTGCTCGGCCGTGAGGTCGGTCCGGGACTGCGCGGAGCGACTGACAGAACGCCTGCCAGGTGAGCCATCACGGCCTTTGTGGCGCCGGGGATGATGCAGGCTGGCCGGCGAGCCAGCATGCTGGCGGTGGCGACCGCCACGGGCGCCGCGCCCGCCACGTTTGCCCGAGGCCGGACGCTTTTCGTTAGGCATGGGTAATCCGCTTGTGTTCAGGCTTTCTCAAGCAAGGTGTCCAGCTTGGGCATCAGATCGAGCAAATGCCGGGTGTACTCGTGCGCCGGATTCACAAAGAGCTGCTCGGTATCGGCCACTTCCAGCAACTGACCGTGGCGCATGACCCCGACCCGATCGCAGATCTGACGAATGACCGGCAGATCGTGCGAGATGAACAACATGGTCAGGCCGAGCTCTTCCTGCAAGTCTTTGAGCAGGTTCAGGATTTGCGCCTGAATCGACACATCGAGGGCGGAGGTCGGTTCATCGCACACCAGAAACCGGGGCCGCGTGGCCAGTGCCCGGGCGATTGAAATGCGTTGCCGCTGCCCACCCGAGAATTCGTGCGGAAACTTGCGCGCGGCCGCCACGCCCAGTCCGACCACATCGAGCAGATCATGGACGATCTGCTCGGCTTCCTTGCGTGAGGCGGCCAGCTTGTGAAAGTAGATTGGCTCGGCAATGATGTCGAGCACCCGCATCCGGCCGTTCAGCGACGAAAACGGATCCTGGAAGATCATCTGCATCTGACGCCGCCACGGCGCCGCTTCGGCGCGGGTTTTGAGGTGCGTCAGCTCCTGACCGGCAAAGCTGATATTGCCGCCGCTGGGCGTATAGATACCGGTGATCATGCGTGCCACCGTCGACTTGCCCGAGCCGCTCTCGCCAACCAGACCGAACACCTCACCGGGCTTGATCTGAAAGGAGATGTTCTTCACCGCGTCCAGAAACAGCCGTTTGGATTTGAAGATCGAGTGCCGGGTCACAAAGCGCATGCTCAGATCCTGCACGTCGAGCAACACATCACGCTGCTCGCCAAAGTCGCGCTCCTGACCCAGCCAGTGCGTGGCCAGGTCGAGCCCTTCAGGGCGTGCCTGCGCGTCTTCGATGTAGGTGACGAGCGGAAAACGATCAACCCGTTTGTCCGGGCGCGGCACGGCCGAAATCAGACTGCGTGTGTACTCGTGCTCGGGCGCGCCGATGATCTGCGCAGTCGTGCCGGTTTCGACGACCCGGCCTCTGTACATGACCGCCACCCGGTCGGCGGTTTCGGCAATCACGCCCATGTCGTGGGTGATCAGAATCATGCCGACGTTGTGACTGCGGCAGAGTTCCTTCATCAGTTCGAGAATCTGCGCCTGTACCGATACGTCGAGCGCCGTGGTCGGCTCGTCGGCGATGATCAGTTGCGGATCGGCACACAAGGCCAGCGCAATCACGACGCGCTGGCGCATGCCGCCCGAGAACTGGTGCGGATATTGAGCAATCCGGACCTCCGGGTCGGGAATGCCGACCTGGGTCAGCAGCTCGACCGCCCGCGCACGCGATTTGGCGGCACCGAGTTGCAGATGATGATCGATGGTCTTGACCAGTTGCTGCTCAATGGTTTGCAGCGGATCGAGCGAAGTGAGCGGATCCTGGAAGATCATGCCAATGCGCCGACCGCGAATGGCACGCATGGCGTCGGCATCAAGCTGGTCGATACGGCGTCCATCCAGACTGATCTGCCCGGCCGTGCGCTCGCCCGGCGGCTCAAGCAGGCCGATCACCGCGTTGCCAATCGTTGACTTGCCGGCGCCAGACTCCCCGACCACGCCGAGAATTTCACCCGCGTGCAGGTCGATGGTGAGATTTTGAATCGCCACGACATGGCCGCGCCGACTCGGAAACTCGACTCGAAGATCTTTGATATCCAGTAATGCCATCTCGCCCTACCGCAACCTGGGGTTCAGCGCGTCACGCAGCCAATCCCCCAACAGATTAATCGCGAGCACCAGCAACACCAGCGCAATACCGGGGAAGATGGTGATCCACCATTCGCCGGAGAACAGGTAGTCGTTGCCAATACGAATCAGTGTGCCCAGAGAAGGCGTTGTTGGTGGCACACCTACGCCAAGAAAGGACAAGGTGGCCTCGGTGATGATGGCCACCGCCAGGTGAATGGTGGCGATGACCAGCACCGGCCCGGTGACATTGGGCAGAATATGGCGCCACAGAATGATGACCGGCCCAATACCGATCACCCGTGCGGCCTGCACATACTCCTTGTTCTTTTCGACCATGGTCGAGCCCCGAACGGTACGGGCGTACTGCACCCAGCCGGATATGCCGATGGCAAACACCAGCACATACAGCGCCAGGTCTTCATGGGCCTCTTTGAGCACCGAACGGGCCACCCCGTCGATCAGCAAGGCAATCAGGATGGCCGGGAAAGACAACTGCACATCGGCAATCCGCATGATGATTGCATCGATACGGCCCCCCGCATAACCGCTGATCAGGCCCAGCGTTACGCCAAGAATGAGCGCGAAGAACACCGATGCGAAGCCGACGATGAGCGAGATACGTGCGCCATAAATGATGGTGGACAGAATGTCGCGGCCTTGATCATCGGTGCCAAGCACAAAGCGCGAATCTCCCTCTTCCTGCCACACAGGCGGGAGGTTCGAATCGAGAATATCGATGGCGGCCAGGTCAAACGGGTTTTGCGGCGTGACCTGGGCGGCGAAAATGGCCGCCGCGAAAAACAGTGCCGTCACCAATGCCGACGCAATGACTACCGGTGAGCGGCTGAAGCTGTACCAGATGTCGCTATCAAACCAGCGACCAATGGCCGACGTAGGCCGGGCGGGCGGAGCCGCCGGGGCGGCTGGAGTAGGTTGGCTGGCCATCGGCGATCAGTGAGCGTTGGCGCGGTCGACCCGAAGTCTTGGGTCGACAACAAAATAGAGAACGTCGACGATCAGATTGATCACGACAAAGAAAAAGGCAATCAGCACCAGGTAGGCCGCCATCACCGGAATATCAACCTCGCCAATTGCCTGAATGAACATCAGGCCCATGCCGGGCCACTGAAAGACGCTTTCGGTAATGATGGCAAACGCAATGATCGAGCCGATCTGCAGGCCGGTAATGGTGAGTACCGGCACCAAGGTGTTTTTCAGCGCCATCGTGAAATTCACATAGCGATCAGGCAGACCGCGCGCGCGGCCGAACTTGACGAAGTCGGTGCGCAACACCTCGAGCATTTCGGCCCGCACCAGACGCATGATCAGCGTCATCTGAAACAAGGCCAGCGTAATGGCCGGCATGATCAGTGACCGCAGACCCGAGTCGGTCAGAAAGCCGGTTGTCCACCAACCCAACTCCACCACATCACCACGTCCGAAGGTAGGCAACCAGCGCAAGACCACACCAAAAAACAGAATCAGCAAAATGCCGATCAGGAAGGTGGGCAGCGAGATGCCGATCAGTGACAAGGTCATGAAGGATCGGGACAGAAAGCCTTTGCGCCTGAGTGCGGTGTAGACACCCATCGGGATGCCGATGCCTATCGCCAGAATGGCCGAGACCAGCGAGAGTTCCAGCGTGGCCGGCATGCGCTCGCCGATCAGTTCGCTGACGGGGCGACGGTGCTGGTAGGACAACCCGAACTCGCCCTGCACCGCATTGACCGCAAACCGGCCAAACTGCACAAGGAAAGGATCATTCAGGCCCAGCCCTTCGCGCAACTCGTTACGCTGTTCCTGGGTGGTGTCCTGGCCAACCATGTTGTTGATCGGATCACCAACGTAACGGAACAGAGAAAAGGCAATCAGCCCCACCGTGAGCATCACGATAAGAGACTGAAAAAGCCGGGTGAAGATAAAGGAGAACATGGAGAATCTCGGCTGCTCGGCGGATCAGAACATGGCCGCCAACCGGCGTCGGTCGGCGGCCATGCTGCCCCGCATCGAGGCTTACTTCACGTATGCGTCACGCAGATCGAACACGTTGTCAGGACGCTGATTGACTTCAACTTTTTCCGACACGCCCCAGGACAACGGCTGCTGATGCAACGGGATGTGCCCGTACTCGTCCTTGTGGATCTTGGTGGCTTCGTCAATCATGGCCTGACGCTTGGCCACATCGGTTTCGGACTTGATGGCTTCGGCCAGTTCATTAATGCGCGGATTGCAATAGCCGCCCAGATTGAACGCGCCAATCTTATCTTCACCACCACGACAAGCCATCAACGAAGCGATCACGTTATGGGCATCGAATGTCGAGGGCGTCCAGCCCAGCATGAAGAAGCTGGTGTCGTAGCCATTCTGGGCCAGCACCTTGGCAAAGTACTTGGACTTGGGCTGCGCGAGCAGATTGACCTTGACCTTGATACGGGCCAGCATCGAAGCGGCCGCCTGGCAGATCTTTTCGTCGTTGACGTAGCGATCGTTCGGGCAGTCCATCGTAACTTCAAAGCCATCGGCATAGCCGGCGTCGGCCATCAGCTTTTTGGCCTTGTCGACATCGTAGGCCGGGCGCTCGTTCAGCGACTTGCTGAAGCCATTGATCTGCGGCGCCAGCATCAGCGCAGTCGGCGTCGAGGCGCCGCGCATGACCTTGTCTTTGATGGCCTCGATGTTGATGGCGCGATAGAAAGCTTCCCGAACGCGAACGTCCTTGAACGGGTTCTTACCCTTGATGTTCGACGCTGTCAGCTCATCGCGAACCTGGTCGAAGCCGAGAAAGATCGTGCGCGCCTCGGGGCCGGTCAGCGGCATGACACCATCGGCCTCTTCCAGACGTTTCCAGTCCTGCACCGGAATCGGATAGGCCATATCGACGTTGCCGGAAATGAGCGCCGCAACCCGGGTGGCATCCTGCGAGATTGGCGTGAAGATCACCTCGTCGATGTTGCTCTTCATCTTGCCCCACCAGTTGGGGTTACGCTTGAGCACGGTTTTGACGCCACTCTGGCGCGAATCGAGGATGTAGGGGCCGGTACCGTTCGCCTTCAGGTTGGCGCCATTGTCTTCGTCACCACCTTTCACATTGGTGGCTTCGGCCGCGTTGTTGGCCTCCGACCAAGTCTTGTCCATGATGTAGAAGATTTCGAGCTGCAGCGGCAGAATCGGATCGGGCGTTTTGGTAATGAAGTCAATCGTGTGGTCATCGATGACCTTCACGCTGTCGATCAGTGCGGCCACCACTTTCATGTCCGAGCCTTCAGTGCTCAGGCGCTTGACCGAGAATTCGACATCTTCAGCGGTGAAGTCATTGCCATCATGAAACTTGACGCCTTTGCGCAGATGAAAGCGCCAGACGGTGGGCTCGATGTTTTCCCATTTCTCGGCCAGCGACGGGGTCATTTCCATCTTGGCGTTACGGATGACCAGCGGCTCGTAGATGTTGCGCTGAAAGCCGAGCGTCATGGTTTCAAACAGCCCGTGCGGATCCATTGTCTGCACATCGCCCTGAAAGGCGTAGCGGAATGTCTTAGCCTGAACGCCGGCACTGGCGGCAAGCATGCCGCCTGCCAGCAGCACCCCTAATGCTTTACGCGTGAATTTCATGCTACCTCCGATGATTGTCCGCCTGGGGCGGAACGCTTTAGTCGAATAATTATTGACTGCTCAAGCTCGAACGGTACTGACGATACTTACGCGGCCAATTCATCCTTGAAAATCTTGCCGTCCCGCATGATCAGCGGCATATGACGGCCCTGCTGTTGCAACAGGCCGATATCTTTGATCGGGTCGCCGTTGACCACCAGCAGATCGGCTTTGGCCCCGACAACCAATTCACCCAACTCCCCTTCGCGCTGCAAAAGCTTGGCATTAGTGAGAGTAGCCGATTTTATGGCGCCATGATTGCCCAGAACCTCGGCCTTGAGCGACAACTCATCGGCCTGGTATTCATGGGTAATACCCAGCAGATCACTGCCATGACCGATGGCAACGCCGGCATCCCGAGTGATTTCAATGGCTTGCAAGCCAGCGTCGATGATCTCGCGCAGCTTGTCGCGCGACACCTGGGGCAGGCCCAACTCCTGGCCATGCTTGTCGAGCGCGATATAGGTGATGCTGGTCGGCACATGAAAGACCTCATGCTCGGCCATCAGGCGTGCGGTTTCGGCATCAATGAGGTTGCCGTGTTCGATTGAGCGAACACCGCAGCGCACCGCCCGGCTGATTGCAGTCGGGGTGTAGGCATGCGCCAGCGCATAGGTGTGCCAGGCTTTGCATTCCTCAACAATTGCGGTGATTTCTTCGACCGAATACTGCGTGTTCTGGATCGGGTCGTTGGGTGAGGCCACGCCGCCGCCGGCCATGATTTTCAACTGATGGGCGCCTTTGCGCAATTCGTCGCGGGCTGCGCGCCGGCATTCGTCGACGCCGTCGGCAATGCGGCCAAGTTGCTGATTGCTGACCTGACAAGCGCAGGTGATGACGGCGGCAGATTCGGTCCGGTGCCGGAAGTCGGCATGGCCGCCGGTTTGCGACAGCGCCAGGCCGGAAACGAAAAGGCGGGGGCCGGCCAACAGCCCTTCATCGACCGCATCGGCCAGCCCGCGGTCAGCGCCCGCCGCATCACGTACCGTCGTGAAGCCGCGCATCAACATGTCTTTCATGATGTTGGCCGCGCCGGCAAACAGATAGGTGTTGGGAATGGTATTGAGCAGGCCCAGACTCATGACGGTGGCCTTGACGTGCACGTGCGCATCGATAAGGCCAGGCATCAGCGTGGCACCGGCCAGGTCTATGCGGCGCAGATCTGCCTGATCGGTCGTGATCGGCTTGTCGGAGATTTCCTTGATGCGGTCATTCTCGACCAGCAGATGGAAGCCCGGACGCGGCTCGGCGAGTGTGCCGTCGACCAACGTCGCGTTGGAAAACAAAACTGCGCTCAAAGAAGCTCTCCCGAATCAAAGTTGATCCGCAGTGTAACCCCTTGAATCGACCGGCGCCACGCGAGCCCGGCAGAGAGCATCCATGGTGCGCCGCGGCAGCACCATCGCCCGCCCGTGCCCTGCTCAGGTGCCGGTGCGCAGTCCTGGTGCCCGAATACCGTGCTGCCCGGCGTAATCCCGGGCAAATTGCCAGGCTACGCGACCCGAGCGCGAACCGCGTTCCAGTGCAAAGCGCAGCGCATCGCCACGCGCGGCCTCGATCGCATCGGCTGGACATCCAAAATGGGTGAGCCAATGGGCAACAACCGCGAGATAATCATCCTGGCGGAACGGATAGAAAGCCACCCACAAGCCGAAGCGTTCGGACAGCGAGATTTTCTCCTCGACGGTTTCACCGGGATGAATCTCGCCATCGGACTGATGCCGGGCCGACAGGTTTTCCTTCATGTACTCGGGCATCAGATGACGCCGGTTTGAGGTGGCATAAACCAGCACGTTGTCCGATTGCGCAGCAACCGAGCCGTCCAGCACGCTCTTGAGCGCCTTGTAGCCCGCCTCGCCTTCTTCAAACGACAGATCATCACAGAAGATGATGAAGCGCTCGGGGCGGGTCGACACCATTTCAACGATGTCGCCCAAATCGACCAGATCCGACTTGTCGACTTCGATCAGCCGCAAACCCTGCTCGGAAAACTCATTCAACAAGGCCTTGATCATGGACGATTTGCCGGTGCCGCGCGAACCGGTCAGCAACACATTGTTGGCGGGCAGCCCAGCAACAAACTGACGGGTATTGCGCTCAATCAGTTCCTTTTGGTCGCCAATGTTCTGCAAATCATCCAGGCTGATCGATGACAACGAGCTCACGCCCTGCAACTCACCGTGCACGCCAAAGGCGCTTTCGCGCCGGCGCCACCGCCAGGCAACTGCCGCCGTCCAGTCGGGTGCCTTCATCTGAGGCAACAACCGTTCGAACTGTTCGAGAAGACGCTCGGCGCGCTCAATCAATCGAGCCGTGTCGGACATGGAAAACTCCGCAAAAACAAGGAATGAAAAAAGCGACCCGGCGATGCCGGCAACGCCAGCGCCACGGCCTTTGCCGCGCGGCGCTGCGGGCCAACCGCGCCCGGATCAGCTTTGGTAATTGGCTTCGGTACCTAGCTTCGGTAGTCAGCGTTGATCGACACGTAGTCGTGCGACAGATCACAGGTCCAGACAGTGGTGCTGACGGCACCCCGATCGAGGCGCACCGTAACCGCAAACTCGGGCTCTTTCAGAATGCGTTGACCGTCGGCTTCCTGGTAACCCGGATCACGGCCGCCATCGCTGGCCACGACAACATCGTCCAGCAGCAGCGTCAGCCGGTCGACGTCAAGATCATCGATGCCGGCGTAGCCAATGGCCGCCAGCAAGCGACCGAGATTCGGGTCTGAGGCGTAAAACGCCGTCTTGATCAGCGGCGAGTGCGCAATGGCGTAAGCCACGGCAGCCGCTTCTTGTTCGTTGGCGGCCTGCTCAACATTGATGGTGACAAACTTGGTGGCACCCTCGCCATCACGAACAATGGCCTGCGCCAGTATCAACGACACTTCGGCGATGGCCGCGCGCAGCACATCGGCGCCATCGGCGGCAGCATCAGCAATGCTCACTCCGCTTTGGCCCGTTGCCACCAGCAATGCGGTGTCATTGGTTGAGGTGTCGCCGTCAACGGTAATGCGGTTGAAGCTGGCATCAACGGCTTCATGCAACCATTGATCGAGCACACTGGCGGGCACCGCTGCATCGGTGGCAATCACCGACAACATCGTGCCCATGTTGGGCCGGATCATGCCGGCACCCTTGGTGATACCGGTAATCGTCACGCCCACGCCGTTGATCTCAACGCGCCGCGAAACCGCCTTGGGCAGCGTATCGGTGGTCATGATGGTACGCGCCGCGCTCAGCCAGTTGTCGGGCTGCAGATCGGCGCAGGCGGCCGGCAGCGCGGCCTCTAATTTGGCAACGGGCAGGGGCTCGAGAATCACCCCGGTCGACAGCGGCAGTATCGCCTCCACCGCACAATCGAGTTGCTCGGCCAGCGCCACGCAACTCTGGCGCGCATGGGCCAGTCCGCTCTTGCCGGTGCCGGCATTGGCATTGCCGGCATTGATGACCACGGCCCGAATGGCGCCGGCACCAGCCTGCAAGTGCTCGCGACACACGATGACGGGTGCGGCGCAGAAACGATTGCGGGTGAACACCCCCGCACACTGACTGCCCGGCTCAAAACTGATGACCAGCAAGTCGTTGCCGCCTTTGCTGCGGATACCGGCAGCGGCGCTGCCCAGGCGGACGCCAGCGACCGGCAACAAGTCGGCTGCGGTGGGTTCGGGAAGATTAACGGCCATAGTCGCTCAGTTCAGTTTGCCATGACATTGCTTGAATTTGCGCCCTGAACCGCATGGGCACGGTTCGTTACGACCGATCTTTCCACCAAACCGACGAAACGGCTGCTGCGCAGGATCGTCGCTATCGGCAACTTGCTGGGTCGCCAGCGCCACCGATTCGGGATCGGTAGCCGCACCCTCGCCACCCTGCATGGCCGGATCGTTGAATTCGGACTGGCTGTAGGTGACGTTGGAAACCTGCGGCGCCTGCTCAACGGCTTCGGCATCTTCGGGCGACTGAATCTGCACGGTCAGCAATACCCGGGTTACGTCATCACGCACCCGGCGCTGCATGACGTTGAACAGTTCAAAAGCCTCGCGCTTGTATTCCTGCTTCGGATTCTTCTGCGCATAGCCGCGCAGGTGAATACCCTGGCGCAAGTGATCGAGCGCCGACAGATGCTCACGCCAGTGCTGATCGATGGCCTGCAACATGATCGAGCGCTGAAAGCCGGCAAAGACATCTTTGCCCACGGCCTCGACCTTGGCCTCGTAGGCCTCGTCGGCGCGGGCGATGACCGCCTCCCGCAGAACGTCGTCGTTGGCATGGTCGTCTTCGGCGAGCATTTTGCTCAGCGGCACTTCCAGTTGCCAGTCGCTGGCCAGCACTTTCTCAAGCCCGTCGATGTCCCATTGCTCTTCGACGCTTTCGTCAGGCACATATTGCTCGAACAATTCGGTAAACACCTGATGGCGCAACTCTTCGATACGGCCCGTCAGGTCATCCGACTCCATCAACTCGTTGCGATCGGCGTAGACCACTTTGCGCTGATCGTTGGAGACATCATCGTATTCAAGCAATTGCTTGCGAATATCGAAGTTGCGCGCCTCGACCTTGCGCTGCGCCCCTTCGATGGAACGGGTCACCATGCCCGCCTCGATGGCTTCGCCCTCGGGCAGCTTGAGCCGGTCCATTACCGCCTTGAGGCGATCACCAGCAAAGATCTTCAGCAGCTGGTCGTCCATCGACAGATAAAAGCGCGACGAACCCGCATCGCCCTGCCGGCCGGCACGACCACGCAACTGGTTGTCGATCCGGCGCGACTCGTGCCGCTCGGTGCCGATGATGTGCAGGCCGCCCGACTTGAGCACCTGATCGTGCAAGGGCTTCCACGCCGCGCGGATTTCTTCGATGCGCCGCTCGCGTTCGGCTTCGTCGGTAATGGACTCATCGGTCATTACCGCATCGACCCGCTTGTCGACGTTGCCGCCCAGCACGATGTCGGTACCGCGACCGGCCATGTTGGTCGCAATGGTGATCGCGCCCGGCACACCGGCTTCGGCAACAATCTCGGCTTCGCGCTCGTGCTGCTTGGCGTTGAGCACGTTGTGCTTGAGGCCGGCCTTGTTCAGCAGATCGGACAACAGCTCGGAGTTTTCAATGGAGGTGGTACCCACCAGCACCGGCTGCCCGCGTTCGTGACATTCGGTGATGTCGGCCAGAATGGCGGCATGCTTTTCTTTGGCGGTGCGAAACACCTGATCCTGGCGGTCATCGCGGACCATCGGGCGATGGGTCGGAATGATGACGGTTTCGAGGCCGTAGATTTCCTGGAACTCGAACGCCTCGGTATCGGCGGTGCCGGTCATGCCTGACAACCGGTTGTACATCCGGAAGTAGTTCTGGAAGGTGATCGAGGCCAGGGTCTGGTTTTCGGCCTGAATCTGCACGCCTTCCTTGGCTTCGACGGCCTGATGCAGACCATCGGACCAGCGCCGGCCCGACATCAGGCGGCCGGTGAACTCGTCAACAATGACGACTTCGTTGTTCTGCACCACATAGTGCGTGTCTTTCTGAAACAGCGTGTGTGCGCGCAACGCCGCCATCAGGTGATGCATCAACAGAATATTGGCGGTGTCGTACAGGCTCGCGCCGTCCGGCAACAGGCCCAGCTCGCCCAGAATGCGCTCGGCTTTTTCGTGGCCGGCCTCGGACAGATGCACCTGGTGACCCTTGCGATCAACCCAGTAATCGCCCGGCGGCTCTTCTTCGTTGGCGTTGGGCTCGCGCTCCATCTCCTCGAGCATCGGCGGCACCTGGTTGACCTGCTGGTACAACTCGGTGTGATCGTCGGCCTGCCCGGAGATGATCAGCGGCGTGCGGGCTTCGTCGATAAGAATGGAATCGACCTCATCAACCACTGCGAAGTTCAGCCCGCGTTGGCGGCGATCGCCCGGCGAGTACTCCATGTTGTCGCGCAGGTAGTCGAAGCCGTATTCGTTGTTGGTACCGTAGGTGATGTCGGCCGCATAGGCCGCCTTCTTGGCGTCGGTGGGCTGTTGCGACAACACCGTGCCAACCGTCAGACCCAGAAACTGATAGAGCCGCCCCATCCAGGCCGCATCGCGTGAGGCCAGGTAATCGTTGACCGTCACCACGTGCACGCCCTTGCCGCTGAGCGCATTCAGGTAACACGGCAGCGTCGCCATCAGGGTTTTACCCTCGCCGGTACGCATTTCCGAAATTTTGCCGTTGTGCAGCGCCATGCCACCGATGAGCTGCACATCGAAGTGGCGCATGCCCAGCGCGCGGACGCCGGCTTCACGGCACACTGCGAAGGCTTCGGGCAACAGCGCGTCGAGCGTCTCACCGTCGGCAACCCGCTTCTTGAACTCGACCGTTTTAGCGGCCAGTTGCTCATCGGTGAGCTTCTGAATATCCGGTTCCAGCGCGTTGATCGCTGCTACTGTGGATTGGTAGCTTTTCAGCAGTCGGTCATTGCGACTACCAAAGACTCGGGTCAGTAATTTTGAAATCATTCGTCCAGCCGTATTGGCATTAGACCCTGGGCGTGTATCGCGCTAACGAGCTCGGATCCGACACGTGCGTGGCACGCATGGCCGCTCCAGTTGGCGACAACAAGCAGGGGAATCGGCGCAAAGGCGCACCGTCTTGGTTTTGATGAGCGCATGGATTAAAAGGCAATAATGCACTTCACCCCAAATCTAATCGAAAATCTTATCATGGGGGCCGTGACCGCAGGCCGACACAGTGTTCCCCCAATCCGACAGGTCATCGCAGCTAACCCACTGAAATTCATGAGAAAACCCCTTCATTTCCAGATCAGCAGGCAACTGCGTCCATGACCACGGGCCCGCGTTCCCGGCGCGAAGCCCGACCGGCTATCGTTCATCTGCATAAAGATGAGGCCTTTCAGGCCCTTTCCAGCCGGCTCGAGCTGCTCCAGCGAACCCAGCAGACGCTCGACGAGAACTGGCCGAATCTGGCGCTGAAGGTCCTCGCGGTGCGCCACGAAAGCCTGCTCATCCAGACCCCCAACGCTGCCCTGGCCGCCAAATGCCGGCAAATCGAGCCCTCGGTCATCGCCCGGCTCAAGCCGCTGTATCCGGGTCTGGTGCAGGTGCGGTTCCGGCCCGCCACGGCCAGCCGCGCCGCGCCAGCCCAGCGCACTTCGGTCAAACAACCCATTGGAGCCACGACCTTGCAGGCCATGCGTACCAAAATGGAGTCCATGCCTGCCGGCATCGTGCGCGATGCGCTGGCCCGATTACTGGCGCGCCGGCAATCCTGACAGCGCCGCGCCAGCGGCACTATGGCACTGGCGTGGGCCTGACGCTGCGCTACCATTGCACGATGTGCTCCCGATCCGATCACCTGCCGAGCCCGCTCCTGCCCCGATGAGGCCTTTCACGCCGCACCGCCGGCGCCGTCAACGCGCCGCCTTCGCCACCCATTGGCTGGTCATTCTGACGCTGCTGGGCAATCTGCTGGCCACCAATCTGGCCCAGGCAGCAATCGCCGCACAGCGCAGTCCGGACCAGATCCTGGTGGCCATCTGCTCCAGCGCCGGCATCCGTCTGGTCAGCCTGCAGGCCGAAGCCGAAACGGCCGGCACGGCGATCGCCTCGCGCCCGGCGCCGCTGCTCGTGGCAGCTGCCGCCAGCCCTGCCGCCCCGGATACCGCTTTTCCGAACTCGGCTCGGTCCGACCATAGCCAGGGGCCGGGCCACTGCGAGGCCTGCCTCGGTCACCTGGTCTCGGCACTGCCCGCTGGCTTGTCGGCCACTGCCGCGCCAGCGGCTGATCCAGCCGCCAAAGGCATCCCAAACCCCACCGCCAGCCATACCGACACCCGGCTGCGCCCCGACGCGATGCCACGGGCCCCACCGGCCTGGCGCATGGTCGGCATGGTCTTGCCCGCGCGAGCCTGAGCCGAATCAGACGGCCCCTGTTGGCGCGCGCCGCGCGCCAACCCCCTCAGCAACCCCTGTCATCAGCCGGCGGCCCCGCTGCGGCCCGCCCCTATCAGATTTGCATTGACCGAACCCGTGCCAGGCGCTCGTTCGCTCAATGCCGGAGTCCATCATGAAGAGTTCTTTCCAGTTGTCCCGTGCCGCCCTTACCGCGATGATTGTTGCCGCCAGCGGCATTTTTGCGCTGTTGTCCCAGCCTGCCCTGGCGGCTCAATACACGGCCGGACCGATAACCATCGTCGATCCGCAAGCCGCGCCCACCGTGCCCGGCCTGTCCACCGGCGGCGTGTTCTTCGGCTCGATCAGCAGCGCGGACAACACCGGCGACCGCCTGATCGGCGCCAGCTCGCCGGTTGCCGAGGTCGTTGAAGTGCATCGCATGATGATGCAAGACAACATCATGCGCATGCGGGCCGTTGAATCGGTCGCGATCACCAGGGACAAGCCGGTCAGCTTTGAGCGCGGCAAGCCTGATACCTACCACTTGATGATGCTCAATCTCAAACAACCCCTTGAAGCCGGCCAGACCTTTCCGGTCACGTTAGTGTTCGAAAAGGCCGGCGAGGTCGAAGTCACGGTTGAAGTCTTCCAGGGCGCCGGCGGTCATGGCGCAATGAAGCACGGTGCGATGAAACACGGCGACATGAAGCATGGCGACATGAAACATGGCAGCCACGCCGGTCACAAGTAAGTCGCAGATCGAACACGGCAGAGCGCCGCAGTGCACCCTCAGCCGTGTTCGCTTGCGCGCACCAGATCGGCCCCCTTCTCGGCAATCATCAAGGTGGTGGCGCAGGTATTGGATGACGGCACAAAAGGCATCACCGACGCATCAATGACCCGCACCCCATCCAGACCGTGTACTTTCAGATCGGGCCCCACGACCGCGCGCGGATTACTGGCCGGCCCCATCATGCAGGTACCGACCAGGTGATAGCCGGTGTTGCCCGTCTCGCGGGCAAAGGCCAATAGCTCCTCATCGCTGTCGGCTTGCAGGCCGGGCGTAAGTTCTTCGGCCAGCATGCCCGCCAGCGGCTCGGCTTGCAGAAAACGACGCGCCAGCCGTATGCCGCGCACGGCAACCGCCCGGTCTTCGTCAGCCTGCAGATAATTGGGCTGAATCAGCGGATCGACCATTGGATCGGCCGAGCGAATCCGGATATGACCGATGCTCTCGGGGCGCTGCTGGGTGAAGCCACAGGTAGCCCCCGGAAAGTTGTCGAGCACATAAACCTGCCCCGGCTTGTAGCTGCCCGGTGTAAACACGAACTGCAGATCCGGGTTGGCGCTCAGATCGCTGGAATTGACGAAAGCGTAGGCCACCGACGGGCTGAGCGACAGAATGCTCGGCTGGCGCAACGCCCAGCGCATCACCTGCACCGCCAGGCGCCAGCCGCGCGCCTGCTGATTGAGCGAAGGCGTGCCCGGTTGCAGCCGGCTGCCCACCCGCACGAAGTAGTGATCCTGGAAGTTCTCGCCAACACCGGGCAGATCGTGCAGCACATCGACG
>CAXBNM010000042.1:0-19263 GCA_963976885.1 uncultured Burkholderiaceae bacterium | reverse complement strand
AGAAACGCGACCGAATGGACGATGATGCAGTCGAGCGTACCGTCGGCCGTCACATAGCGGATGCGGGTCAGCGCATTGACAATGAAACGCAGGCGGTCATCGCCACGTAGCGAGTCGTCCCAGCGATTGGGCCGGTTGCCATACATGCTGGCCAGAAAATCACCCCAGTGCGGGCCACGCAAGACTTGTTCGACTTCGGCGGCCAGTGCGACCGTCTGTTCGGCGGTCCAGCTGGGGTGAATGCCGGCGTGCACCAGCAGATGGCCGGCATCGAGAATGGCCAGCGGGCGATGGCGAATCCAGTGCAGCAATTCGTCCCGGTCGGGGGCGTTCAGAATGTCGTCAAGCGTGTCGAGCCGGCCGGGTTTGCGAACCCCCAGGCTCGCGGCCAGCAAGTGCAAATCGTGATTGCCCAGGACGCAGCGGGCCCTGGCACCCAGCGCAATGATTGTGCGCAGACTGCCCAGAGAATCAGGGCCGCGGTTGATCAGGTCGCCGGCAAACCAGAGCTGTTCGGCACGGTGCGGGGCGAGGGCTTGCAAGAGCTGGTCCAGACTGGCGCGGCAGCCCTGGATGTCGCCAATGGCCCAGATAGGTCCTGGTGAAGTCATGGGTACGGCAGAAGATAGGGGTCAGGCCGAGGCTCGAACCTGTCGCACGCGGCGCAGCGGCACAACGTTGTCCGGTACCCTGAAAGGCGTGTATTCGGGCACGAAGCGGGTCAGGACGACCCGCACTTCGTCGTCGGCGATGGTCTCGGGGCTGCCCAGCCATTCGCACACCTGGGTCTCCCAGAGCGTATTGGGCAACGCACCCGGGCGGGCCACCCGCACCTTGGGGTGGCGGGTGGGAATGGTCGACTCGTCGTCGGCCAGCAATTCTTCAAACAGTTTTTCGCCCGGCCGCAAGCCGGTGAACTGGATCGGCACGCCGTCTTCGGGCAGACCGGACAGGCGAATGAGGTCGCGCGCGAGGTCGACAATTTTGACCGGCTCGCCCATGTCGAGCACCAGAATGTCGCCACTGTCGCCCACCAGCGCCGCCTGCATGACCAGTTGCGTCGCTTCACTGACCGACATGAAGTAGCGCTTTATGTCCGGGTGGGTGATTGTGATGGGGCCGCCGCGTTCGATCTGGCGCCGGAACTTGGGCACCACGCTGCCAGTCGAGCCCAGCACATTGCCAAAGCGCACGATCACGGTTTCGGTCTTGGGATTGCGTTCGGCCCAGCGCTGCAACAGCATCTCGGCCAGGCGTTTGGTGGCGCCCATCACGCTGGTCGGGTTGACGGCCTTGTCCGACGAGATGAACACGAATTTTTCGACCGGATACCGGCTGACCGTTTCAATCAGGCCGAGCGTGCCCAGGGTGTTGTTGCGCACCGCCTGCCAGGCGTTGCCGGTTTCCATCATCGGCACATGCTTGTAGGCGGCCGCATGGAACACCACCTGCGGCGAATACTCGTCGAAAGTGGTGCGCAGCCGGGTCATATCCTTGATGTCGCCGACGACGCAATGAATACGCACATCGGGGTGGCTCTCGGCCAGCCGCTCGCTGACTTCATAAAGCGCAAATTCGCTTTGCTCGAACAACACGATTTCAGAGGGCTTGAAGCGGGCCACTTGATTGCACAATTCAGAGCCGATTGAGCCACCAGCGCCGGTGACCAGCACGGTCTTGTCGGAGATCAGCTGGCGCAGGCCGCCGGTGTCCAGTTGTACGGAATCGCGGCCGAGCAGGTCGTCGACGTCGACATTGCGAATACTGCTGAAGCGCACGCGCTCGGACATCACATCATCAAGGCGCGGCACAATGAGCAGCTTGACGCCAGCGGCTTCGCACAGATCGAAGGCCCGGCGACGGATTTGCTGATCGGCATGGTTGACGGCCAGCAGCGCATGGCGCGCGCCGGTCGAGGCGACGAGGCGGGGCAGATCGATCCACTGGCCGGTGATGCGGTGGCCAAGCATGCGCCGCCCCTGATTCTTGGGGGCATCGTCGAGCACACCAACAACCTGCCAGGCCGGGACATGCTCAAGCTCGGAGATAAGCCGGAAGCTGGCATCGTCGGCGCCCAGAATCAGCACCGGCTTGCCCTCGAAACCTTGTTTGGACCAGGAGCGTTGCTCCTTCCACCAGCGGTAGGCAATGCGGCCGCCGAACATCAGGAACAACACGACCAGCGGATTGATGACCAGGCTGACGCGGGGGATCAGGTCGCCCCGGCTCCAGACGAACAGGATGACGGTGGAAATCAGCGTGCCCATGAACACCGCCGCGCCGATCTGTTTCAGGTCGTGCAGGCTGGCATAGCGCCAGATGCCCCGGTACAGACCGAAGGCCACGGCCATCGCAAAGTAGGACGGTACGACGATGAAGGCGCCGGTGAGGAAGGCGCCAAACGCGTAATCGGGCACGCGCCAGCCCCAGGCAAGTGTGAAGCAGAACACCCATGACGACACCAGCACGGCAATGTCAAAAAACATTGCAGTCAGACGGCGGGGGTCCATGTGCAGTGGCATCAGCTCAGTTGTCGCTATGTTGTCGGAGGGGTCGACCGCGTGTGGCGGCGGGCCCACAGGTAAATCCCTGCATGCACAGAAATTATGACAGTCCAGATTGCAAATAGCACCCCCGGATACTGGTAACGTGTTGTACCGGCTGTAACGATTCCGGGAATCATCAGGGCTCCGTAAAGCATTGCAACAGTACGGTGGCTGAAACCGGCCAGAATCAGGCGCTGATAGATATGCTCCCGGTGGGGGCGCCAGAACCGTTGTTTTCTGATCGCCCGCCGGGCCATCGTGACCGACGCATCAAAAATGAACGGGAAGAACACCAGCACCGGCGTGCTGAGCGGCCAGGCTTGCTGGCTGACACCGATCAAACCGAGCGCGCCAGCGGCCCAGCCCAGCGGCAACGAGCCCGCATCGCCCAGAAAAATACGTGCCGGCGACCAGTTCCAGACCAGAAAGCCGAGCGCGGCCGCGGCAATGATGCTGCTGACCAGCGCCAGTGCGCTGCCCGGCGGTGCGAGCCAGGCATAGGCCCCGAAGCCGATCACCGCGGTGAGGCCGGCAATGCCGTCGGAGCCGTCCATGAAGTTGTAAAGATTGGCCAGCCAGGTCACGGCCAGGGTCAGAAAGCCCATGGCAACGATTGTCGGCATGTTTTCATAACCCAAAATGGTGGGTCCGGAAGGCAACAATATGACCAGTGTGGCCGAGCAGGCCAGGTGAATGACGAGCCGTAATGACGCTGGCAGGCCGCCCCGGTCGTCACCAATACCCAGGCCGATCAGGACCATCATGGCCAGCGCCGCGCCGGCCCAGAGCCGGGCGGGGGCAAACAGGTCGGGCGCGAGCAGGACTTGCCCGACCATCACCAGCGCTACCGCGCCAAACAACCCCATGCCGCCGAGCCGGCCAACGGGCTTTTTGTGCATCGAGCGTTCGTTGGGCAAATCGTCAAAACCGCGCAATCCACGGGCCCGAACCAGCAGACCGACCAGGGCGGCGGCCAGCAGGGCGGCCGCCAGCGCGCCGGGCAACATGGGCAGAACAGAGTTGGCGAGTGGGTTCATCGTGAGTTCGGGGCAGACAGATTCTGCAAATAATGCGCGACCATGTCGGCAATGATCTGCTCACTGGGTTCAGACATCGCCAGCTCGGGTTGGCCGCGCAGCCATGCATCGTCAATGAGCAAGGAGGCGGTCAGCCGGCGCGTAAACGCCGAGCGACCGACCAGATTCCCCAGCGCGCTCAGCAGCGCTGCCGGCACCGGTACCGGCAGAACCACGCGCCGGCCCATCGCAGCGCCGATCTGGCGGAGCAGACTGGCCGTGGAGTAGCTGGCATCGGTCGGCAGCACGGTTCTGCCGGCCAGTCCCGGGTGGTCGAGGGCACGCAGCAGCAGCTCGACGAGATTGGGCAGGCCGATCATGCTGCGCTGGTTGGCGGGCACGGTCTGCGGCAGGATCGCCGGTACCGGCCAGGCACTGTGCGCCAGTTGCATCAGGCGCAGCAAATTACCTTTGGCTCCGGGCCCATAGACCAGCGGCGGACGAATGACGACAAGTTCCATGCCGGCGTCGGCCGCAATAGCCGCTACGCTGCGCTCGGCGGCCAGTTTGCTGCGTCCGTAAGCGTCGGTCGGGCTGGCCACGCTGGTGGGCGTGAGCGGGGTGGCGCCGGAGCGATCCCCCATGGCGTTGATCGAGCTGACCAGTACAAAACGCCGGTGACCGGCGCGCCCGGCCAGCCGGGCCAGTCCGGCGCTGGCCAGGTGATTGAGTTGTTCGTAGTCGCGCTCGGGCGTGGTGCTGGCGCGATGCGCGATGCCGGCCAGATGAATACACACCGCAGTGGCGCCCAGCGCGTCTTGCCAGCCCGGCGCGTCGGTCAGCTCGGTGGCGCCGACGAGTTCGGCAAGGTCGGCTCGAAACAAGTGGTCCGCGCCGGGGCGGTCGTCGCGCTGCTGAGCCAGAAACGGCAGGCCCGTCGCCTGCATCCGAGCGGTGAGCGCGCGGCCGATGAAGCCGCTCGCACCGGTGACCAGAACCCGCGTTGCGCTCATGACCAGCGTAATCCGTGCTGGCGGAAAAAACGTGCCGCTGACGAGATGAACAACCAGGTGTGGCGCCAGCCCTTGCCCGAGGCGTCGCCGCCCATATGACGCAGTCGGACCTGCGGCGCGTAAAGCACCGGGCCCCGGCGCCGCAGCCGGATACTGAGGTCGTAGTCTTCGAAGTAAAGAAAGTAGCCTGTATCGAAGCCATTGGCCTCGCGCCAATGCGCGGCCGGTATCAGCATGAAGCAACCGCTGGCGCAGACGATTTGCTCATGCGCCTGGGCCGGGTCGAGTGCGCGCAATTCGTAGCGAGCCATGGCCCGGGTTACGACCGGCCACCGGCGCAGCGCGGGGACGGCCCGGCCAGCCAGCGCCAGGACGCTCGGATAGGCATGGCCAAGCATCAAATCATGGCCTTGCGCATCAAGCGCGCGCGGCGCGAGCATCGAGCACGCCGGATGGCTGGCCAGTTGTTGCAAGGCCTGGCTCAGCGCGGCTTCTTCGAGAACGGCATCGGGGTTCAGCACCAGCACATAAGCGTCCTTGACGGTGCCAAGCGCTGCGTTGTTGCCGGCCCCGTAGCCACCATTGTTACGCGTGGCCAGTAAGGTCACTTGCAAGTGGGGCGTATCGGGCAGCCAGCTTTGCCAGCTTGCGAGCAGCTTTTGCAGGCGCGGCGAATCGACGGCGTCGTCAGTATTGTCAACCAGCGTCAGGTGTGTGGGCACATCGGCGTGGTGCGCCGCCTTGCCCAGACTGCGCACCGTCTCGGTGAGTAAATGGTCGTCCGAGTAATAACTGACGATGCACGCGGCAATCGAACTCACTTCTTCTCGAACAGGGTTTGCTCGATCAGATCGCAAATAATGTGCCCGACCGAAATGTGACCTTCCTGAATGTGACGAGTCGAGGTGGAAGGCATGGCCAGCAGGACATCACATAGTTTTGCGATGGCGCCGCCGCCGGCACCGGTCATGCCGATGCAGCCCAGACCCATCGCGCGGGCTTGTTCGCAAGCCTTGACGACATTGGGCGAGTTGCCCGACGTGGACAGGCCGATGAAGACGTCGCCCGGTCGGCCGAGTGCCTCGAGCTGACGGGAGAACACCGCCTCGTAGCCGTAGTCGTTGGCAATGGCGGTCAGTGCCGAGGTGTCGGTGGTCAGTGCAATACCGGCCAGCGCTGGCCGGTTGAACGCGAAGCGACCCACCAGTTCGGCGGCAATATGCTGACTGTCACCGGCGCTGCCGCCGTTGCCGGCGAGCAGAATTCGGCCACCGCCATGCAGACTCGCCAGGCACAGATCGGCGGCCCGGCGCACATTCTCGTGCAGCGCGGCATCGCCGGCCATCGCGGCGATGACCGACTGCGTGGCAGCCAGCGAAGCGGCGATCAGGTCGGTATTGGCAACGGTGGGGGTTGATTGGCTCAAGCGAGCTCTCCTGAGGTGAGGCGTAACAACAGTTCGGTGGTTAGCGAGTCAATATACCAGCGCTTCAATGTTCCAGCGGGCCAGCCCGGTCGGTCAAGCCGTGCACGATGCCTGTGGTAATCATGCGCAGTCGCCGGCCCCGTTCGGGCGCGAAGCTCAGATACACGATCAGCATCTGCATCAGCAGTATCAGTTCGTTTCGGCGCCACGCCCAGCCCACATATGGACGTTTCATGACCAGAATGCTGTTGCGGAACGCGTAGTAGTGCCGTAATGGAGAATGAAGCACAACTTCACGTCCGAGGCCGGGAATAAGCACGGTCTGGTGCCCGATGCTGTGTCGCAATTGCGCGGCAGGCACGCCAATGCAGACCCGTCCACTGGCCAGCGCGCGCAGGCACCATTCGGTATCAACTCGGTCAATGAACAGGGCATCGTCCATCTGGCCAACAGCGCGTAAGACGGGCACAGGGATAAGGCAACCCGAGGCAATCAGCAAATCGGCCCGAACGGGTCCATCGCTCGGGACAACCGTTTTCCGCCGATAGCGAATCGAGCCGATTCGTACGAAGTACGATGTGCGGACCATTTTTGCTTCGACGACCATCGGGCCGGCGGCGGCCACCGGCTCAGGGCCGGCGTAGGTCCTCAAACCTTCAAGCAGGCGCGCCACCATGTCGGTGGCCGGCGTGCTGTCCTGGTCGAGCAGCAGCACGTGACTGTGATCTTCGGCGAGCGCAACGCCGATCCCCTGGTTGTGCGCGGCGCCAATGCCGATATTTTTTTCGTTGGCAATGATGTGAATGGCCGGACTGGACCCGGTGCCACCCTGTGCCGCGTTTTCAAGTTCTTTCACCGCCGATGCCGGGGCGCTGTTGGCCACTACTATCAGGGTGGCAACCTGCGGCCTGATGATCTGCACCAGACGCGCGAAGCTCTCCAGGTCGGGCTGGTAGGTGACTATGATTGCGCAGACTGAGATGGTGCCGGCACTGGCACGCGAACCGGGTCGGTTGGGCACTGCAGGGATATCCTCGGGGCAGGACGAGAGCGAAGAGTCGTTCACCCGCGACGGCCTGCCGGTCTCAGCTGGCTTCGACGTGGTTTGCAAGGTTGGCAGGGCAAGCCGCTGATTCCTGTTCGTTTGTTCGGTTGCAGATTTTAGACTCAAGCCGAAATCTGGCGAGGCCTGCGGGTAGAATATCCTGCTTGATATTTCAATTGGGCCAAAGAGCCATTTTGATGCAGCAGCACGCCAGTTTGAGCGACAACAGGACGACATCGCGCATGATCGTCGGCGCAGTCATGAGCATCTGGCGCAATCGACGGCTGATCGCTCAGCTTACGGTTCGAGACGTCCTGGGGCGTTACAGGGGGTCGGCGGGCGGATTGTTATGGTCGTTGGTCAATCCGTTACTGATGCTTGCAGTTTATACGTTTGTCTTTTCCGTGGTCTTCAAGGCCAGATGGGCGGGGGCAGAAACGGGCTCAACCCCGGAGTTTGCGCTGCTGCTGTTTTCCGGGATGTCCATTCATGCAATGTTTGCCGAGTGTATCAATAAGGGTCCGGGCTTGATTCTTGCCAACGCCAATTACGTCAAGAAGGTTGTTTTCCCTATCGAAATTCTGCCGGTGGTGGCGTTGTGTTCGGCGGTTTTTCATTTGACTATCAGTCTGCTGATTCTGATCGTCGCCCACTGGTTCATGGCGGGCATCGATGTAGGCTTCTTGTGGTTGATTGTCATTTTGCCGCCCTTCCTGCTTTTGACAGCCGGAGTTACATGGTTTCTGGCCGCGACAGGCGTCTATGTGCGAGATATTGGCCAAACAACTACCTTGCTTACAACACTGCTGCTGTTTCTGTCGCCGGTGTTCTATCCGGTTTCGGCATTGCCCGAACGGATACAACCGCTGCTGCATTTGAATCCCTTGACATTCATCATGGAGCAGACGCGAGCTGTCCTGATCTGGGGGCAGGTGCCTGACTTCATCGGTCTTGCCGTTTACTCGTTGGTGGCTATGCTGTTTGCCATCGGCGGTTTGGTGTGGTTCCAGCGTACGCGTTCCGGATTTGCGGATGTCCTCTGATCAGTTTGCAATCCGGGTGTCGGGGGTTCAGAAGTGCTACCAGATCTATGAGCGGCCTCAGGATCGATTGCGGCAGGCCATAGTTCCGCGTCTCAAGAAAATGCTGGGCCGGGGCAGTCCCGACGACGTCCGGCGTTATTACCGTGAATTCTGGGCTTTGCGCGACATAACGTTCGAGGTGCCGCGCGGCGGCGCGGTTGCCATCGTGGGGCGCAACGGCTCGGGCAAGTCGACATTGCTGCAAATCATTTGTGGCACGCTCACCCCTACTGCTGGTTCTGTCGAAGTCAATGGCCGCGTTGCGGCTCTGCTTGAACTGGGCTCCGGATTCAATCCCGAATTTACCGGCCGTGAAAACGTCTTTCTGAATGCTGCCATCCTGGGGCTGAGTCGGGAGCAGGTCGAAAGCCGCTTTGACGCCATCTGCGCGTTTGCTGATATTGGCGAGTTCATTGAACAGCCAGTAAAGAGCTATTCGAGTGGCATGGTTTTGCGCCTGGCCTTCGCGGTCATCGCACACGTCGATGCTGATATCCTCGTCATTGATGAAGCGCTGGCCGTTGGTGATGCATTTTTTACGCAGAAGTGCATGCGATTTTTGCGTAAGTTCATGGATACCGGCACCATTCTTTTCGTCAGTCACGATACCGGTGCGGTCGTCGGCCTGTGCGAATCGGCGGTATGGCTGGATCGCGGCGAGAAGAAGCTCGAAGGATCAGCGAAAGAGGTGGCCAGCAAGTATCTCGAAGCGGTAATCGAGAGCCAGCAAGGCGAAAGCGCCGCCAAGCTTGCAACAACGGAGGCCGCGGATGGCACCCCTCCAATTGAAAGCCGTGCGCCGCGCAGGGTGACTCGATTCATCGATCCGATGCCGGTCAGGGATGCCCGTATGGACAAGATCAACGACTCCCGGCATCGCAACGACCTCGAATTGTTTTCGTTTGATCCGTCCAGTTCGGGTTTCGGGCTTGGCGGCGGTCGCATTGTCGACGTTGCGTTGTTCGATGATCAGGGCAACCAACTCAGCTGGATTGTTGGCGGGGAAACGGTATCGCTGCGCATTGACTGCCAGACAAGCGAAGCCCTGGCCAGCCCTATCATCGGTTTTCTGATTCGTGACCGGCTTGGGCAGATGTTGTTTGGCGACAATTCCTATCTTTCGTATCAAGACCGGCCACTCGCCGTCGATGCGGATCAAAGTCTTACCGCAAGCTTCCGGTTTACGATGCCGATTCTTCCCGTCGGCGATTACTCGATCACTGTCTCGCTGGCTGAGGGAACCCAGCAAGATCACGTTCAGCATCACTGGATTCACGATGCGGTGGTCTTTAAATCGCACTCAAGCAGTGTGTCGCACGGACTGGTTGGCATTCCGATGCAGGATATCCGTCTGGAGAAGGGCCAGAAATGACAAGCATGTCGACGCACAAACTTTCAAAGCCAATGATGCCAGCCAGTCGGGAGTTGTCATGACAAATCAAAATCACGGTAACCCGGTTGAGCCTTTGGAATCAAACTCTGGCTTTGCCGTGGTGCCGCTCACCGCGCGCAGTCTGGCTGATGTCGAGATTCCGGAAAAACCGAGCGCCTGGCTGGGACATTTACCGTTTGCGCAGTGGGTTGTCGAGGTGGCCCGGCCAGCCACCTTTGTTGAGCTTGGCACTCACTACGGTCATTCCTATTTTGCTTTTTGCCAGGCAGTGCAGGCCAATGAACTGGCCACGCGCTGCTTTGCAATTGATACTTGGGAAGGTGACGAACATGCGGGCACTTATGGTCGTGACATCTATGACCAGGTGCGGCGAATCAACGAGCGCGATTACCACGCATTTTCGACCTTGTTGCGCATGAGGTTTGATGACGCATTGCCGACTTTCGAGAGCGGCACAGTCGATCTGTTGCATATCGATGGCTTGCACAGTTACGAAGCCGTGCGCCACGATTTTGAAACCTGGCTCCCCAAGTTGTCCGCCAGTGGCATCGTGTTGTTCCATGACACCGACGTGCGTGATCGAGGTTTTGGTGTCTGGCAACTCTGGGATGAATTGATTCAACAGTATCCCGGCTTCAAATTTGAGCATAGCTCCGGGCTGGGCGTGCTGTTGGTGGGGCCCGAGCAGACGCCGGCAATGCAGGCACTGGTGCGGATCGGCAAAGACGCCGGTGCTGCGATATCGCCGCTGAGTCTGTTCGCGGCCCTTGGCAAACGTTACGAGGTGTATTCGAAACTGCTCGAATCCTCGGCCAGAGAACATGATCTTGCCGCGCGACTGAATGCCGCAATTGCGGAGGCCACCGCAACTGCGAAGCGGCGGCAGGTTGACCAGGCCAATCTGAAAAGCGCGAATCAACATCTGGCCAGACTGCAGTCGGATCATCAATTGCTGAATCAGGCGATCGAACATCTTCGCCAGGACCACTACCATCTGTTGCAGTCGACCAGTTGGCGTATCACGCGTCCCTACCGTTTCCTGGGTACTCAAGTTCTCAAGTTTCGTCATGTTGCCAGATTTGCGCCAGCCGCAATGCGCTTGGCCGGTGGGCCGAGGGCGCTGGTAGGCAAGGCTGTCCAGATCGCGCGTCAGGAAGGAATTCCGGGGATTCGCGAGCGAGTCCGTTTCTTAGTGTCAAGAGGCACCGCGCTTCAGGCTGGCAATGGTCTGATCCCGAAGGCGCAGGTCGGTCGCGTTCCTGCACTGGGGGCAGGCGAGGTGCCGACCCATACCGCGACCGTCGACATCATTGTCTGTGTGCATAATGCGCTCGATGATGTCCGGCGTTGTCTGCAGTCGGTTGTAAGCTGCACCCAGCCGCCATTTCGTCTGATTGTCGTCGATGACGGCAGTGGCCCCGAGACGCAAGCGTTCTTGCAGGCTTTCATGGCCGATCAGCCGGACAATCTCATCCGGCACGACCAAGCAAAGGGTTATACCCTGGCGGCCAATGCCGGGATGAGACTGTCGGATGCCGATTTTGTCGTGATGCTCAACAGCGATACCGTCGTCTCCGCGCTCTGGTTGGACCGGTTGGTGCGCTGCGCTCAATCCGATTCCTCAATTGGTCTCGTAGGCCCGCTGAGCAATACTGCGTCGTGGCAATCGACGCCGCAGATCTTCGACGCCGATGGCGATTGGGCGCTCAATTCCCTGGCGGCTGGCGAAACGGTCGAATCACGGGCTCAGCAGCTGGCTTCGATGTCGGCGCGGGTTTATCCCCGTGTTGGCTTTCTCAATGGATTCTGCATTCTTATCTCGCGTCGGCTGATGGACGACATCGGCATTTTCGATGAAGAGGGATTTGGCCGCGGTTTCGGCGAAGAAAACGACTATTGTCTGCGGGCCCGGGCTGCAGGCTGGCAACTTGCGGTCGCCGACGATGCGTACGTCTTTCACGCGCAATCCAAAAGTTATTCCGACGAGCGTCGCCGGGAACTGGTCGCGCTCGCCGATAAGGCTCTGCGCGAACGACATGCTGACGAGAACATCGATACCGGCCTGGAGATGACTCGCTACAGCCGGGTGTTGCAGGCAACCCGGGCCAGAACCGCGCAGGCCGGCACGCTTGATGTGATCCGGGAGCAGTTGCGCAAGAAGTATGAAGGGCGACGCGTGCTTTTCGTGTTGCCGGTGGTTGAGTCGGGCGGTGGCGCCAACGTCGTGATCGCCGATGCTCTGGCGATGAGCCGGGCCGGCATTTACACGGTGATAGCCAACATGCGCAGTCACCGGGAAATTTTCCAGGCCAACTATCCCGGTCTGTCACTGCCCGTCATCTATCTGGACGACGCTGAAGATCTCGCGAATCATGTTGCGCCCTTCGATGCCGTCATTGCCACCGTTTTCTTTACGGCGCCTTGGGTGGCCACCAGTCTGAACGCGCCGGGTGCCCCGACGGTCGGCGGTTACTATATCCAGGATTTCGAGCCCGATTTCTTTGACGAGCGACATGACAACTACGCGAAGGCGCTTGATTCATACCGGTTGCCGGCGTTGAAGCTGTTCACTAAAACAAGTTGGACGGCTGGCAGAATCGCCAGTCACGGTGTTCAGTCGCCGATCGTAATCGGGCCAAGTTTTCAGCGCGAGCTGTTTTTTCCCATCGATCGGCCTCGCCACGTCACGCCGGTTCGCCTTGTTGCGATGGTGCGTCCTTCCACACCGCGCCGCTCGCCAGAGGCAACGGTTCGCGTGTTGCTGCAATTGGCCAAGGCCAATCCGCACCAGCTTGCGGTAGAAGTCTTCGGTGTCGAAGCAGAGCACGATCTGATGCAACAACTCGGACGCCAAAGCAATGTGTCGGTGGGCGGGCATTTATCGCCGCCACAAGTGGCAGCACTGCTCCGGTCAGCGGATATCTTTCTGGACCTTTCGGTGTTTCAGGCCATGGGCCTGACCGCTATTGAGGCGATGGCCTCGGGTGCCGTTGTGGTGGGCCCGATCAACGGTGGTTTGAGCGAGATTGTTGAAGACGGTGTCAGCGGTCTGCTGGTCGATACACTGGATGAACGACAGGCCGAGCGTGCGGTTCAGAAACTGATTGACGATTGGGAATTTCGCGATCAACTGATGCGCAATGCTCTCGAGAAAAGTGCAGCGATCTTCCCCGAGACGGCTGCGCTCAAGATGCTGGATCATCTTTTTGGTCCGGGCAACTGAGTCAGAAGGTGAGCGAGATGAGCGAATTGAGACAGAAGCGGCGCTTGCGCCTTCATATCCTGTTCGAGAGTCAGGACCGCAAGACTCCCAACGGCAGCAGCTATATCCGTTTGATCAGGCCCTTGTTGCATTCGTCGAATGCCGGGCGCGCGGAGGTTTCCTTTGGCGCTGATTTGCCTGATGAGCCGGTCGACGCGGTCATCGTTGATCGCCTGTGGCGAGACGATCTGACGCCAGCCTTGCAGGCAACGTTATTCGGCGCGCTGCAACAACGCAAAACGCCGCTCATCTACAGCATTGATGACAATCTCCTCGACCTGGGGACGGTGCCTGGTCGCCGTGAGTTCCCCACCGCATTGCAACGTAATTTGCTGCGTGAGTTTTTGCGGCAGGCCGCCGGCGTCATTGTCAGTACTGACAAGCTTGCAACTCGCCTGTCCAATCTCAATGCCAACGTGGTGGTATTGCCAAACCAGCTCGACGAGACGCTGGCCTGGCCGCAGGCGGTGCCGGCGCGTAGCGGCGAGTCATTACGCATCGGTTACATGGGGACGTTTTCTCACTTCGACGATCTGATGATGGTGGCTTGGCCGTTGCGGCAAATACTCAGCCAACATCGGGGCACGCTGAGCCTGGAAGTTGTCGGTGTCGCCGATGAAAGTCAGATTCGTGCATTGTTTCCGGGTTTGGCGGTAAGCGTACGCAAAGTGCCGGCCGGCTTGGTTCGTTATCCAGAGTTTGTCGGTTGGATGAGCAGTGAGCTGCAATGGGATCTCGCTATCGCGCCCTTGCTCGAAACGCCGTTCAATGTCAGTAAATCAGATATCAAGGCGTTGGATTATGGATTGCTGGGTATCCCGGCCGTATTCAGTCGCGTCGAAAGTTATCAGTCGTGGGTACGTGACGAGAGCGACGGGCTGTTGGTTGAAAACACCGACGCGAAATGGCTTGCTGCGCTGTCGCGCATGGTGGCCGACAAAGGTTTGCGAGCGCGTCTGGCCCGCCAGAGTTTTGAGCGAGTGCGCACCGAGAGAACTCTGGCACAGCACGCGGGTAACTGGATCGATGCGATCGAAAAGTTTCTGGTTAACGAGTCGAGCCAGACCTTCGCTCCTTTTGTGCGTGTCGATGCGTCGCTCGCAGCCGCGGCGCCAGCGGCCAGCGTGGCTGCAAGCCGACCTGCACTGACCCGCCAGCAAAAGCTCCTGCAGTACGCGAATCTGCAGGGCCGTGGCCTCGAGATCGGTGCAAGCTTTTCGCCGGTGCTGACCAAGGCCGATGGCTACAACATTGAAATTCTCGATCACGCCAGCCAGGAAGAGTTGATTGCCAAATACAAGGATTCAGGCGTCGATGTCAGTCGCATTGAACCCGTTGATTACATCTGGACCGGCCAGCCTCTGGACGAACTGATCGGCAGAACCGATCATTATGATTACATCATCGCATCGCATGTCATTGAGCACACGCCTGATATGGTCGCGTTCTTTCAGCAATGCGAACGATTGTTGAAGCCGGGTGGAGTGCTGGCTCTGGCGGTGCCTGACGAGCGCTATTGCTTTGACGCGTTGCGTCCCGTCTCGCCAACCGGTGATGTATTGCAAGCCCATCGTGAACGTCGTTCGCGACATACGGCTGGTGCCGTGTTTGACCACTTCTCCACCATTGCATTCCTGGACGGCGAGCCATCATGGCACAAAGCGTCGCAGGGCTCGTTGGCGCTGCTGCATACCTTTGACGAAGCCGTAGAGCGCTACGAGGCGGCGATGCAGAGTGACGATTACATCGATGTGCATAACTGGCGTTTTACGCCGGCTTCATTTCGGTTGATCGTGCACGACCTGAATTGTCTTGGCCTGACGCGATTGCGCGAAATGGAGCCGGTCGAACCTGAGGGCATGGAGTTTCTGGTCGTGCTGGAGAAATCAGATCTTGAACTGAGCCGGCTGATTCAGGATAAGAAGGCTGAAGATCGACTCGCGCTGGCTCTTGCAGCCCGTAATGAATGGGCGTCAGCGACAACAGGGCCGAAATTTGAACACTCCTGAGCTGTCCCTTCAGCTGCTCAGCCGCTCATTCATCACGGTTTGCAATTGCTCGCGCCAGTCTGGCTGATGCCAGCCAAAGGTGTTTGAAAGCTTGGTGCAATCCAGACGTGAATTGAGTGGTCTGCTGGCGGCCGTCGGGTAGTCGGAAGTTGGAATGGCGTTGACCTGCGGCCCCTGTTTATCGGTCATGGCTGCACGCTGCGCCATGATGGCTTCTGCAAAGGTATGCCACGAAATGAATCCGCTGGGGGCCAGGTTATATATACCGGAGCAGGCCGCCAGTTGATCGACGGAGCGCGCTTTCGCAAGAGTCGCCAGCGTCACCGCCGCGATCATACTTGCCGGCGTCGGTGCACCGATCTGGTCGTTGACCACTCCTAACTGCGGTTTGGTTTCCGCAAGCGCCAGCATCGTATTCAGAAAATTTTTGCCTCGTACGCCATACACCCAGCTCGTACGAAAGATCAGATGCGTGCAGGCGCTGGCTGCGATAGCTTGCTCGCCCGCCAGCTTGGTCTGCGCGTACACGTTGTCCGGCTCGCAGGCAGAGTGTTCATCAAAGGGGGTAACACCGCGTCCGCCGTAAACGTAATCCGTCGAGTAGTGCACGAGTGGCACATTGTTGGCGGCGCACCAGGCAGCCAGTTCAGCCGGGCTCTCGGTGTTAATCGCGCGGGCGAGATCTGGTTCCGATTCGGCCTTGTCCACCGCGGTGTATGCGGCCGGGTTGACGATAAGGTCGGGGCGGTGCTGATTGAGAAAGGCACCGATCTGTTCCGGCTTGCCCAAATCGAGTTCGGCGCGTGCTGGCATGATCAACTCGCCCAATACCGATAGCAAGCGACGTAATTCGCCACCCACCTGACCACTGGTGCCAGTAAGCAATATCTTCATCAGTCGTACAGATCCGCGTTGATCAGCGAGGCGCCTTCAGCGTCCTTGGGCGAGAGCACCGGGTTGTCGGTGCCCCAGTCAATGCCCAGCGCCGGGTCGTTCCAGAGCAGCGAGCGTTCATGCTCGGCAAAGCGGTAGTCGGTGACCTTGTACAGAAAATCGGCCGATGCCGAGCGCACCAGAAAGCCGTGACCAAAGCCCGGCGGCACCCAGAGCTGACGCTTGTTTTCGGCGCTGAGGACAACGCTTACATGGCGACCGAAGTTGGGCGAACTGCGGCGCAGATCGACGGCAACATCAAGCACTTCGCCGTCGGCGACGCGGATCAGTTTGCCTTGCGCGTTTTCGATTTGATAGTGAATGCCGCGCAACACGTTCTGCGCCGAGCGCGAATGGTTGTCCTGGACGAAGTCGACACCGACACCGGTGGCTTCTTCAAAGTCGCGCTGGTTGAAGCTTTCAAAGAAAAAGCCGCGCTCGTCGCTGAACACGGTCGGTTCGATGATGAGGACGTCGGGCAGCTCGGTTTCTACAATTTTCATAAGGTTTCCATCACGGCCGGGAGTGGGTTTGATCCGGCACGTCTTTGTAAGGCTTGATCTCTTCAAGCATTTTGATCAGGTATTTGCCGTACTCGTTCTTGAGCAGTGGCTGGGCCAGTTCGCGCACTTGATCGGGACCGATGAAGCGCATCTGGTAGGCGATTTCTTCAGGACAGGCAACCTTCAAGCCCTGCCGGGTTTCGACGGTCTCGATGAAGGTGGAGGCTTCGAGCAAGGAGCTGTGCGTGCCGGTGTCAAGCCAGGCAAAGCCGCGGCCCATGGTTTCGACCTGCAACGTGCCTTCTTCCAGATAAAGCCGGTTCAAGTCGGTGATTTCCAGCTCACCGCGCGCCGATGGCTTGATGGTGGCGGCCAGTTTTGAGGCGCGCGCGTCGTAGAAATACAGCCCGGTGACTGCAATATTCGACTTCGGTCTGGCCGGCTTTTCCTGAATGTCGATGGCCTTGCCGTCTTCGTCGAAGCTGACCACGCCATAGCGCTCGGGGTCATTGACCCGGTAGCCGAACACGGTTGCGCCGCTGGTCTGGCTGGACGCATTGAGCAGATTGCGTCGCAGGCTCTCGCCATAAAAGATATTGTCGCCAAGCACCAGTGCCGAGGGGTGGCCGTCCAGAAACGGTTCGGCAATCAGCAGCGCCTGCGCCAGTCCGTCCGGGCTTTCCTGCACCGCATACTTGAGCTGCAAGCCCCACTGCGATCCGTCGCCCAGCAGCGACTCGAAGCGCGGCGTATCGACCGGCGTGGAGATGATCAGAATTTCACGAATCCCAGCCAGCATCAGCGTGGTCAGCGGGTAGTAGATCATCGGTTTGTCGTACACCGGCAAGAGCTGTTTGGAGACCACATGGGTCACCGGATACAGCCGTGTGCCGGAGCCGCCGGCCAGGATGATGCCTTTTCGAGTCACGTTGCTGATTCCCTGAATGATAGTGTTCGTTCCGCCGGCTCAGCCGCGGCTGGCGTAGTTTTTGTCGAGCCAGCTGCGGTACGCGCCGCTGCGTACGTGCTCGATCCAGACCGGGTTGTCGAGATACCAGTCTACGGTTTTGGCGATACCGGTTTCGAAGGTTTCGGCTGGCGTCCAGCCCAGTTCGGCTTCAATCTTGCGGGCGTCAATGGCATAGCGCCGGTCGTGGCCGGGGCGGTCGGCCACAAAGGTGATCTGGTCGGCATACGAGCCGCCATCGGCCTTGGGCCGGCGCGCATCGAGCATCCGGCACAGCGTGCGCACAACTTCCAGATTGGTCATCTCGTTGTTGCCGCCGATGTTGTAGGTCTCGCCCAGCCGGCCGGCCTCGAGCACCCGCGCGATGGCCGAGCAATGGTCGCCCACAAACAGCCAGTCGCGCACATTGAGGCCGTCGCCGTAAATCGGCAGCGGCCCGCCTTCAAGGGCCTTGAGCAACACCAGCGGGATCAGCTTTTCGGGAAACTGGAAGGGTCCGTAGTTGTTGCTGCAATTGGTGGTCAGTACCGGCAAGCCGTAGGTGTGGTGATAAGCCCGCACCAGATGGTCGCTGGCCGCCTTGGAGGCCGAGTAGGGGCTGTTGGGTGCATAGGCAGTGGTTTCACTGAAGGCCGGATCGTCCGGTGCCAGCGACCCATAAACCTCATCGGTCGATACATGCAGAAAACGGAACGCCGCCGCAGCGTTGGCATCCAGCCCGCTCAGATAGGCGCGGGTGGCCTCCAGCAGGGTGAAGGTGCCGTTGATATTGGTGTCGATGAACTCGCCCGGCCCGTCAATCGAGCGGTCAACGTGACTTTCGGCCGCAAAGTGCAGGATGGCGCGGGGCCGGTGCTCGGCCAGCAGCGCATCCAGTGCCGCCCGGTCGCGAATATCGACGGCGGCAAAGTGGTAATTGGGGCTGGCCGCCACCGACGCGAGGTTTTCGGGGTTGCCGGCGTAGGTCAGCTTGTCCAGGTTCAGGACCGGTTCGTTTTGGTTGGCGAGCCACTGCAGTACAAAATTGGAGCCAATAAAGCCAGCTCCGCCGGTCACAAAAATCATCGTCGTTGCTCCAAACCCACGGCGCAGGACGCCCGTCGGGAAAATCAGGAAAATACACAAAAGCCGTAAGGCCAATCAGCTATGCTAAACCGGCTGGCCGCTGTGGGACGCGTTCGATGTAACAAACCGGATCGAGGTGTTGCATCGGGGCCGTGGGACACTCCTCAGAGATGTCCGGCCCTGCTTATCGTTGCTCGCGCTCGAGCGCCCGCTTTGACTCTCCCAACGCCTACAACCGACTCGCCAACTTATGCCCGCTGACTCCGCTCTGTCCCAATCCATTTTCAAAGCCTATGACATTCGCGGCATCGTCGACAAGACGCTGACCGAAGACGCCGTTTACCGGATCGGCGCGGCATTGGCCTTATCGGCCCGGGAGCAGGGCGTATCTACGATGGTTATTGGCCGTGGTGGCCGCCTGAGCGGACCCCGGCTGACCAGCGCCCTGGCACGCGGCATCAATGCCGGCGGCGTCGATGTGGTCGATATCGGCATGGTGCCGACACCGGTAGTCTATTTCGGCACCTTCGAGCTGGAAACCGGCTCCGGCGTGGCTGTAACCGGTAGTCACAATCCGCCCGAATACAACGGCTTGAAGATGATGGTGGCTGGTGTCACGCTCTACGGCGACGCTATCCAGGCTCTGTACAAGGTTGCCGGCGACCCGGGTCTGGAGGCCAGACTGGCCGCCATCAAGCCGGGCAGCACACGCGAACTCGATCTGCTCGACAAGTACCTCAACCGCATTCTTGGCGATGTCAAGCTGGCCCGGCCCATGAAGGTGGCGATCGATTGCGGCAACGGCGTGGCCGGTGCGGTGGCGCCCCAGCTGTTCAAAGGGCTCGGTTGCGAGCTTGAAGAGCTCTTTTGCGAGGTGGATGGCAATTTCCCCAACCACCATCCCGATCCGGCTCACCCCGAGAATCTGCAAGACTTGATGGCCGCGCTCAAGAGCACCGACGCTGAAATCGGCATTGCCTTCGATGGCGACGGTGACCGGCTC
>CAXBNM010000041.1:0-19265 GCA_963976885.1 uncultured Burkholderiaceae bacterium | reverse complement strand
CATTGATCAGCGGCCTGGGTCTGGGCAGCATGTACGGACTGATGGCGCTTGGGTTCTACGTCACCTACGCGGTGTCGGGTACGGTCAATTTTGCGCAGGGCAGCTCAATGATGCTGGGCGCCGTACTGGCCTACACCTTTGCGCAAACCCTGGGCTGGCCGATGCCGCTGGCTGTCGTGATGGCGCTGCTGTTGTGCGCACTTTATGGTCTGATCGTCGAGCGCATCGCGGTGCGCCCGTTTGCCAGCCGCGGCTCTGACGCATGGTTGATTGCCACGGTGGCGTTGGGCATCGTGCTCGACAATCTGGTGATGTTCAGTTTTGGCAAGGAGCCACGCTCCCTGCCTTCGCCATGGGCGCAGACACCGCTGGAAATCGGCTCGGTTGGCCTGGGGGTCTACCCGTTGCAATTGCTGATTCCGGTGGTGGGGCTGGCGCTGGCGGCGGTGTTGCACGGTTTGTCGCGCCGCACCCGTTGGGGCATTGCGATGCTTGCGGTCGTGCAAAACCGTGACGCTGCCCGACTGATGGGCATTCCGATTCGCCGGGTCGTGGCGCTTGCGTTTGCGTTGTCCACGGTGTTTGCCGGTGTGGCCGGCGTGTTGATTGCGCCCTTGTTCAATGTGGCGCCCGACATGGGCATGTTGTTCGGTCTGAAAGCCTTTGCCGTGGCAATCCTCGGTGGCATTACCAGCGCCTGGGGCGTGATGATTGCCGGTTTGTTGTTTGGCGTGGCCGAGGCACTGATCACCAGCACGCTGGGGTCGGGCTACACCCAGATTCTGACCTTCGCACTCGTCATTGCCGTGCTGGCCTGGCGACCTAACGGCTTGTTTGGCCGGGCTGCGGTGTACAAGGTATGAGCGCACGCATGAGATCTCAATCATCGACGGCGGTGCTCGACAGCGTGCCGGTCAAGAATATTGGTAAGGGTCAGGCTCAGGGGCAGGGGCAGGGCCTGGGTTCCGGGTTTGTCGCGCTGCTACCGGCGCTGGCGATGGGGTTGCTGCTCGGCCTGGGTTGCTGGCTCGCTCTGACGGTTAACGGTTACTACGTGTTTGTGCTGGCCAATGTGGCATTGCTGGCGCTGACCGGTATTGGTTTGAATGTGCTGTTGGGGCTGACCGGCCAGATGTCGTTTGGCCATGTCGGCTTTTATGCAATCGGTGCCTATACGGTAGCGATTCTGACCGGCGCGGGTTGGTCCTTCTGGCTGGCCTGGCCGCTGGCGGCGTTGCTGGCAGCGGCCAGCGGCACCTTGCTGGCCTTGCCTGCGCTGCGGGTAGGGGGGCCGTATCTGGCCATGGTCACCATTGCGTTCGGCTTCATCGTCGAACACGGTATTGTCGAAATGCGCGGCCTGACCGGCGGTCAGAACGGCATCATGGGCATCACCGGGCCGGCGCTGGGCGAGTTCGCCAGCGGTGAGCGTGCGGTGGCATTGCTGGCGATTGCCGCGACCGCTGTGGCGCTGGTGGCGTTTCATTGGCTGGCCCGCGGTACCTGGGGGGCGGCGATGCGGGCCGTGCGCGATACCGAAGTCGCCAGTGCCTCTACCGGCCTCAATCCGTTGGTGATCAAGACCGCCGCGTTTGCGATCTCGGCCTTGTGTGCCGGGGCTGCCGGTGCGTTGTTTGCGCCCCTGGCCGGCTTTGTCACGCCGCATACCTTCGGGTTCATGCAGTCGATTCTGTTTGTTCTGGTGGTGATGCTTGGCGGCGCCGGCTCGGTGGCCGGCCCGGTGCTTGGGGCCATCGTGGTCGGTTTGTTGCCTGAAGTATTGTCGGGGCTTGAGGAATACCGGCTGCTGTTCTTCGGCGGTTTGTTGTTGGTCGTGCTGTGGGCTGCGCCGCAAGGCATGGCCGGCATCGGTCAGTATTTGTTCGCGCGGCGTGGCTTGGCATCTGCCGACACCACCGGGATGGCACCCGCGACGTTGCCGTTACGCAAACGCAAGCGTCAGTTCTTGCAGGCCAATGCGCTGACGATGCGTTTTGGCGGCGTTACCGCCGTCAATGAATTGTCGTTGCGCGCCGAGCCCGGTCGGGTCAACAGTCTGATTGGCCCCAACGGTGCCGGCAAGACCACCGTGTTCAATATGCTCAGTGGCTTTTACCGGCCTACGGCGGGCAGCTTCGCACTGGGCGAGCACACCTTCGAGGGCGGGCAGGCGATGCGGATTGCCCGTGCTGGCGTGGCCCGTACCTATCAGACCTCGCAGTTGTTCGATTCGCTGAGCGTGGCCGACAATGTGGCCCTGGCGGCGCAGGGCGGGCGGCTCGGCTGGCTGTTCGGCCGCGCGCCACTGGCGGCACCGCACACGGTGCAACGCACGCGCGACTTGCTGCGCTATTGCGGCTACACCGGCAGTCTGAGCACGCCGGCCGCAGCGCTTGCTCATGTCGACCGGCGACTGGTCGAGATTGCTCGCGCGCTGGCCAGCGACCCCGATGTGTTGTTGCTCGACGAACCGGCGGCCGGCTTGTCGCATCAGGACAAGATCCAGTTGGCCGGCTTGTTGCGCAGTATTGCCGATGCCGGCGTGACCGTGCTGCTGGTTGAGCACGACATGACGCTGGTGATGAGTATTTCGGACCAGGTGATCGTGCTCGATGCCGGTCAACTGCTGGCGGTGGGCGCCCCGGCTGCCATTCAGGCCAACCCGGCAGTGCGTAAAGCCTATCTGGGTGAGCAGTCGGCACGGGTGTCGATTACCGAGCGGACAACGACACCAGCAGCGGCATCAACAGCGGTACCAGCAGCGGCACCGCCGATGCTTGACGTGCAGCAACTGGTTGCGGGCTACGGCGCCGAGCCGGTACTCCACAAGATTGATCTGCATATCAATCGTCATGAGGCGGTTGCGCTGTTGGGAGCTAACGGGGCTGGCAAGTCGACTCTGCTGCGCAGCCTGATCGGCTTGCATCAACCGGGCGCCGGCCAGGTGCTTCTCAATGGACGGTCCATTACCGGCGCGCCAGCCGAGCGGGTGACCGCCCACGGCATGGTGCTGGTGCCTGAAGGGCGTCAGGTGTTCGGCGAGCTGACCGTGCGCGAAAATCTGCAACTCGGTGCGTTTCTGACGCCTGCGCAGACCACGGACCGCGTCGACGAAATGTTTGCGCGCTTTCCCCGTCTGGCGGAACGACAGCACCGGCAGGCCGGCTTGCTGTCGGGGGGGGAGCAGCAGATGCTGGCCATTGGCCGGGCACTGATGTCGCAGCCCGGGATTCTGCTGCTTGATGAACCTTCATTGGGGCTGGCGCCCAAAATCATCGACGACTTGTTCGATGCTCTTGACGCGCTTCGGCGCGATGGCATGACCTTGTTGGTCGTCGATCAGATGGCAACCCTCGCGCTGGCGATTGCCGACCGGGCCTATGTGATTGACGAAGGCCGTATTGCGGCGCACGGCACCGCCGACGAGATTGCGGCCAACGAAGCCTTGTCGCAGATGTATCTCGGTGTGGGCGTAGCCGACCCGCAGTAGCCTGCATTGGTGCGTGCGGCTTTGCGCGCACCAATGCAGGTCGCGCGGCCCCGTGACGGTGCTGGGTGGGGGTAAATGTCACACCTTAATAGGGTGTCAAGATGGCATGCATGTTGCTGAATGGTGCTTATGACTTTGCATATTCGCCATATCGGACGCCCCAGTCCCGTTGAATTCATTTCGTTGCCGATGGCAGCGCCCGATGATTTTTCAGCCTTGCAGCAGCGGCTTGCGGCTGACTTCACGCGCGATGACTTGCTGGCGCTGTTCATCAAAACGCCAGGCAACGGGCTCGACAACGACTGGAGCCGCAAACTGGCACAACACGCGTTGGCGCCGGTGCTGACCGAACCTGTGTCGGGCAGCAATGAGGCCGTCGCTGCGATGCCGCCGTTGCGCATGATTTCCGGCGGCTGTGAAGGTTTCATCACCCCGCACATGGTTGCGTTGGTGGCGCGATCGGTACCGTCTGATATGCCCGACGAAGCAAACGGCACGCTGGTTGCCGTGCGTGCTGCATCAGCCCCATTGGCCGAGGCCGCCATTGGCACTGCGGCGCAGATTGAAGCGGCGGCGGCAACGGTACGCGATGCGCTGGCTGCACTTGATGTGACCGCTGAGCAGGTCAGTTATGTTCATGCGGTGACGCCGATGACCGGCGACGGCCATGCCTCCAAGCCGCGCAGCCGTGCCGCCACTGCGCTCGGCGCTGCCGTTGCATTGGGCGAACTGGACCTCGCCGTTGCGACGGATGCACTGACCAACACGCAAAGCGAAGTGCACGGCAAGCGCTGCGGCGTGACCGCCGGCGATACCAACGGGCGCATCGATCTGATCGTCTTTGCGCAAGTGCCGGTTGCCGCAGCAACGCCATTGCAGCAGGGCAGTCGTGGGGCCACGAACCGGCAATCCATGCATTGCATGAGCCTGGCCAATCCGATTGACATGGCCACGGTGCGTGCGTGTTTGAGCAACCACGATGTCGCGGCGGTGGCAGCGGTGATCTACAAGGGCGACCCGCCGGCCGACGGCTATCTGCATGGCGAGCTACTCGGCATGCGTGGCGACAGCGACCTGCCGGCGTTTCGACATTTCCGGGCGGCGATGAGTGGCGTGCTGGCTTGCACGACCCAAACCTCGCGCCTGCTCATAGGGGGGGGCGCTGAACACCAGTGCCCAGTTGGCGGCGGTCTGTTGACTCTGGTGCTCAACAGCAAGCCCGCTTTGCAGGGAGAAATACATGACTGATGCGCAGACCACGCGCGCCGCCTTCGAGGCCGACGGCTTTGTCGTTTGCCGCGATGTTTTCAGTGCCACGCAGATCAGCGCGTTGCAGCAACATACCGATGTGCTGACCGACGCCGATCGGGCGCCGGCAGCGGCGGCGCCGTTGCTCGATTTTGAGGCCACGCAACTGGACGGCAAGCCGGTCGTGCAACGCGTGCGCAAACCCTATGAGGCCGATCCGTTCTTTCTTGAACTGGCTCGCAGTCCGGTCATTCTTGATCTGATCAAGCCCTTGCTTGGTGAGAACATCCGGCTGCATCACGGCAAGATCAACGTCAAAGCGGCGGTGGTTGGCTCGCCACTGGAGTGGCATCAGGACTGGGCCTTCATTCCCCATTCCAATCAGTCGCTGGCCATTGTTTCGATTCTGATTGATGACTGCCCGGCCGAGAAAGGCCCGCTGCAATTGTTGCCGGGTTCGCATCGTGGACCGCTGCATCAGCATCACGACGCTGACGGCTTCTTTGTGGGCGCCATCAACCCGGACGAACTCGATCTGAGCGGCGCACAAGCGGTAACCGGCGCGGCCGGCACGCTCACCATTCATCATCCATTGGCCGTTCACGGCTCCGATCTGAACCGGGGTCAGGGCCCGCGCCGGATGCTGTTCATGGAATATGCGGCGGCCGATGCATGGCCCTTGTTCTACGGCGTCGACTGGAGCGAATTCAATCAGCGCCTGGTTTGCGGTGAACCCAGCCCCAGCGTGCGCATGGAGGCCAATACCGTACGCATGCCGCACCCGACGGCCAGCGATGGGCAAGGGCGCATCTACGATCAGCAGCAGCGCTTTACCAACAAATACTTCGGCGCGCCCGGAGGCCGGCAATGAGCTTGGAGACAACGTCCATGGATGATCAACTCGCCCCGCGCGCCGGCCTCACCATCACGGCCCGCGCTGCCGCGCTCACCACCGGTTGCGCCGCCTTGTTGCTGGCCCTGGCCGTTGCCTGGATCCTGCCCGAGCAAGTCGATGCCGATTCTTACGCACAGGTGGCCGATGCCAGTGGTCCGGGCTTCTTCCCGCTGCTGGCGATTGGCCTGATGTTCATCGCCGGGCTCTGGTGTCTGCTTGGCATGGCGTCGACGCCTCGCGAAACGGCCGAGTTTGTGCCCTGGCAGTCAACCTTGATTGTGGCGTGCTGCCTGGCCGTGGTCGTCATCGGTCTGTACACGGTGGGCATGCTGGTCGCCGTCGGTTTGATGGTGGCCGGCCTGAGCATGTTGTTCGGTCAACGCCGGGTGTTGCCGGCACTCGCGCTCGGCGCGCTGACGGCCATCGGTATCTATCTGGTTTTTGAGAAGGCGCTGAAGATTCTGTTTCCTGCGGGTTGGTTGTTCTGATGCTCGACACGCTATTGCAAGGCTTTGCGCTGATTCTGAACTGGGCGAGCCTTGCGGCCATCGTGGTCGGTTTGCTGGCCGGTATCGTCGTCGGGGCATTGCCGGGTCTGTCGGCAACCATGGCGATGGCGCTGGTATCACCGTTCACCTTTTTCATGCCGCCCGAAATCGGCATTCCGTTCTTGCTCAGTCTGTTCAAGTCGGCAATCTACGCCGGCTCGATTCCGGCCATCACGATCAACACGCCCGGTACCGCGGCCGCGGCGGCCACCTCGCTCGATGGCTATGTGCTGGCCCGGCAAGGGCAGGCGCGCAAGGCGCTCGAGCTGAGTCTGGTGGCCTCGGTCATTGCCGATCTGGGTGGCACGATTGTGCTCATTCTGCTGGCCGGCTGGCTGGCCTCGGTGGCGTTGTCGTTCGGGCCACCGGAGTTTGCCTTGCTCTATGCGATGGCGTTGCTGACCATCACCAGCGTAAGCGGCAGACATGCGGCCAAGGCCTTGCTCAGTGCCACGCTCGGCTTGCTGATCGCCTGCATCGGTCTTGATCCGATGTCGGGGGCGCAGCGTTTCACCTTCGGCTCGACCGATCTGCTCGGTGGTATTTCACTGATTCCGGTGTTGATCGGCTTGTTTGCGATGTCCGAAGTCTTTCATCAGGCCGAGCAGGCGCTGCAACGGCAGCGCGCCGTTGCCATCAGTATTGCCCCCGATGCGCAAGGGCTGCGGTTTGGCGAGTTGCGCAAGGTGTTGCGCACCATTGCGCGCTCAACCGGTATCGGGGTTGGCGTCGGCGTGTTGCCTGGCATTGGCGCCGAAATTTCCACCTGGCTTGCCTACGGCAGCGCCAAACGCGCGTCGCGCCAGCCGGAGCAATTCGGCAAGGGCTCGCATGAAGGGCTGGCCGCCGCTGAGGCAGGCAACAACGCGGCCTGTCCGGCCTGCCTGATTCCACTGACCGTATTCGGTATTCCCGGCGACACGGTGACGGCGGTCATGCTGGGGGCCTTCATCGCCCAGGGGCTGACGCCGGGACCTTTGCTCTTCGTCAATGATGCCCCCCTCGTGTACTCCCTGTTTGCGTCGCTTGTCATCAGCAACGTGTTGTTGCTCGTGGTGGCCTACTTCGGCATTCGGGTCTTCAGTCGCATTACCGAAATTCCGCCCACGGTGTTGTATCCGGTGGTTGCCGCACTGTGTCTGGCCGGCTCGTTTGCGGTGAACTCCAGCGCCAGTGATGTGGTGCTGACCATCGTCGCGGGCATGGTCGGCTATCTGATGCTCAAGCTGCGCATGCCGACACCACCACTGGTCATTGCGATGCTCGTTGCCCCGGGGCTCGAAAACGCATTGCGTCAGTCGCTGACCCTGTCCGGGGGCAGCTTGTCCATTTTCTACACCCGCCCTGTTGCGCTCACTTTGCTCGCCATCATCGCCATCATGATCGGCACGCTGATCTGGCAACAGGCGCGTTCTATTTCTGCATTATCCCAAGGAGTCAATAACTCATGAGTCATTTCGTCAACGCTGTTCGTGCAACTACTCTCGGCCTGGCCATGCTCGCCAGCCCGGTGATGGCACAGAGTTTTCCCGATAAACCGCTCAAGCTCGTCACCGCTTATCCGCCGGGTGGTGGCACCTCTTTGCATGCGTCGATCATCACCGCCGTAGCCGAGCAACACTTTGGTCAGCCGATGATTTCGGTCATTCGCGCCGGCGGTGGCGGCGTGGTTGGTGCCAGCCAGGTGGCCGGCGCCGAGGCCGACGGCTATACGATGCTGTTCGGTGATCCGACCATCAATTCGCTGCGCCCGCAGGTCGAGAAGCTGCCCTTCAAGGTTGATGATTTCATCCCGGTGGCTCGCATCAACTATTCGCCCGTCATCTTTGTGGCCGGCCCGAAGTCACCGTTTGATGATCTGGCCGGCATGCTTGCCTACGCCAAGGACAATCCGGACAAGCTCGTCTACAGCTCGGACAATGTCAACGGCCTGACCTATGTGGCCTTTGAGATGCTCAAGTTGCGCTCGGACACGAAGATGAAGGGTGTGGAACTTGGCGGCGGTGGTCCGGCCATTACCCAACTGCTTGGTGGCAACACGATGGCGTATGCCGGCTTGCCGGTAGTGGTTGGCGAGCACATCAAATCGGGCGCGGTGAAGCCGATCTGCGTCACCGACGATGTGCGTCTCGACGGTTTTGATGACATCCCGACCTGCAAGGAAGCCGGTGCCGAGGTGGTATGGCGCTTCTGGCTGGGCGCGATGGTCCCCAAGGGTACGCCGCCCGAGCGTGTTGCCTTTCTGTCGGATGGCTTCAAGAAAATGGTCGACGACAACGGCTTTCAGCGCTTGATCAAGAAAATCGGTTCCAAGACCGACTACCTCGATCATGAGGCTTTTGCCAAGGTGCTCGATGCCGAGGTGAAGGATCTGCGCGCGCTGTACGACAGCCTCAACAAGTAAACGATGAAGCAAACCTCTCGCTCCTTCACGCTGCTTGGTGCGATGGTGATGTCCGGGCCCGATCGTCTCGACGATCGGCGCCCCATGGATATCGGCGTCGTCGATGGTCGCATCAGTTTTGTGGCGCCCGGCGGCACTGTCGCACCGGTCGGCCAGACCGTCGAGGCGGCCGGACGTCTGGTGACACCCGGTTGGATCAACGGTCATACCCACAGTCATGAAGGCTTTTACAAAGGCCGTCACGACAACCTGCCGCTTGAACTGTGGATGAACAACGTGCGGCCCCTGCAGCCGCTGCCGCTGACGCCGCGTCAGGTATACCTGCGCACGCTGATCGGCGGCATTGATGCGTTGCGCTCGGGCGCCACGACGATCTGCGACGACCTCAACGCCAGCCCGGTGCTGAATCCGGAGCACATCGAAGCGGCGCTGGCGGCCTATACCGATCTGGGCATTCGGGCGCTCGTCGGGCTGACCTTGTTCGACAAGCCATTCTTTCGCTCCTTGCCTTATGTTGAAGAGGAGTTCGAACCGGCATTCCTGCAGTCGCTGGCCGGGGCGCGGGTCACGCCACCGGAAGAGTATCTGGCCTACGCCGAGAAACTCGCCACCGAGCGTCATCCGCAGCGCTCCAGAGTCGGCTTCATCGCAGCGCCGAGTGCGCCGCAGCGCTGCACGCGTGAATTTCTTGAAGCGGTTCGCGATCTGGCCGACCGGCACAATCTGCCGACGATGATTCACGTGCAGGAAACCCGGTTGCAAGTGGTGACCGCGCAGATCATGTATGGCTGCACGATGATCGAGTATCTCGATTCCATCGGCTTTCTGAAGCCGGCCACCAGCATCATTCATGGTGTCTGGGTCACGCCGAACGAATTGCAGTTGCTGGCCCGAGCGGGCAGCTCCATTCAGCACAACCCGCAGAGCAATCTGAAGCTCGGCTCCGGCATTGCGCCAGTGCGCGAAATGCTCGATGCGGGGGTCAACGTCAGTCTGGGTACCGACGGTTGCGGTTCGATTGAAAACGCCAACATGCTCAAGGTCATTGCCCAGACCGCACTGATCGGCAAGGTGCGCGGCGACGACTATCAGCGCTGGATTGGCGCCGAGGAGGCCTTTGTCGCGGCCACCATCGGCGGCTCGGTGGCGCTTGGCATGCGCGACCGGCTGGGCAGTATCGAGCCGGGTCAATGCGCCGACATCAATGTGTGGCGTACCGACACCGTGCCGTTCACGCCGCTGAACAGCCCGTTGCGGCAGCTGGTGTTCAACGAGTCGGGGGCCAGTCTGGAACGCAGCTTCGTTGATGGCACCGAGGTAATCCGCGAGGGTAAGCTCACCGGCATTGACGAGCAGGCGATTCTCGATGAAATCGGCCAGGAGTATCTGCAGCTGGAGCCGCTCATCGCCGCCAGTGAGCGCGAGGTCAGCCGCCTCGGGCCTTCGTACCGGCGCATCTGGGATCGCTGCAACAGCCAGTCCATCGATCCGGCCGTTTACGGCGCGCGGCTCGACTGAGCCGCCGGGCAGGACGCTGGCGGCTTGCCTGCGGACTGCCAGCGGTCGGAAGCGAGGCTGATGTGGGGCTGAATGCGCTCGACTTCGGCTGCTGGCACACCTTGCACGGCGTGCCAGCGCCGGCTGGCGCCGTTTCGGGCTAAGCTTGGGCCTCGAGCGAACCGACAGGCAACCCCGTGACCCCATGGACCGAGCAGCAGGCGCGTGAGCAGGCCCGGCAGTTTGAGCTGAAGGCCTTGCCCGCCGACTTTGACGAAGACCCGTACCGCTACTACCGTGCGCTGCGCGAGCACGCGCCGGTCAAACGCATGAGTGACGGCAGCTATCTGCTGACGCGTCATGCCGATTGCGAGTATGTGTACAAGCACCCCGAGCTGTTCAGCTCGGACAAGCACGCCGAGTTCAAACCCAAGTACGGCGACTCGCCCCTGTATGAGCATCACACCACCAGTCTGGTGTTCAACGACCCGCCGCTGCATACGCGGGTGCGGCGACTGATTGCCAGCGCCTTGCTGCCCAAGGCCATCGCGCACATGCAGCCGGGGCTGGAGGCACTGGTCGAGCGTTTGCTCGACGGCATGCAGGCCAAGGGCCGCGCCGACCTGATCGAAGACTTCGCGGCAGCGATTCCGGTCGAAGTGATCGGCAATCTGCTGGATGTGCCATTGGCTGACCGGGGGCCGTTACGCGGCTGGTCGCTGGCCATTCTGGGGGCGCTCGAACCGGTTGTGACACCAGAGTTGGCCGAGCGCGGCAATCGGGCGGTGCGGGAGTTTTCAGCTTATCTTGAAGGCTTGATTGCGCAGCGGCGCGCCCACCCCGGTGATCCGGAGCATGATGTGTTGACCCGGCTCATTCAGGGCGACGGCAGCGGTGAAGAGCTGACGGCGGCCGAGCTGATTCATAACTGCATCTTTTTGCTCAATGCCGGTCATGAAACCACGACCAACCTGATCGGCAACGGGCTGGTGTTGTTCGATGCCCACCGGGATCAGCTACGGGCGCTGCGCGATGACCCGGCGCTGATCAAACCCGCCATCGAAGAAATCCTGCGTTTCGAGAGTTCCAATCAGCTTGGTAACCGTATGAGCACCACTGCCGTGACTGTCGGTGGCGTCGAGATGCCGGCGGGCACGCCGGTGACCTTATGCATGGGCGCGGCCAACCGCGACCCGGCGCGCTTTGACGACCCCGAAACCTTTTCAATCACCCGTAAATCCCGTCATCACCTGGCGTTTGCTGCCGGCATCCATCAATGTGTCGGCATGAGCCTGGCCCGGCTTGAGGGCCAGATTGCCATCGAACGGTTTTTGCGACGCTTTCCTGATTTCCGGTTGGTGGGGACGCCGGTGCGTGGCGGCCGGGTGCGCTTTCGGGGCTATTTGCAGGTGCCCTGCGAGGTGAGCGCCGGCGCAGCCTGATTGCGGTTCTGGCCTGCTGACAGGTGCCGCGCTCTCAACCGGCTCAGTTCACAAAGCCGGGCAGCCATAACGACAGTGCCGGAAAGGCCACGATGACGGCCAACCGGAACAAGTCAGCGATCCAGAACGGCGTCACGCCACGGAAGATGGTGCCGGTGCTGACATCGGGCAGGACGCCGCGCAACACAAACACATTGAGCCCCACCGGTGGCGTGATCAGGCTGATTTCGACCACCACGACGACCACGATGCCGAACCAGAGCGGGTCGTAGCCGAGCGAGAGCACCAGCGGGTAAAAGATGGGTACCGTCAGCAGAATCATCGACATGCTTTCGAACACGCAACCGAGCAGCACGTAGATGACGAGGATGGCAGCGATCACCATCCAGGGGTCTTCCTGGTACTGGCCGGCAATTTCCAGCAAGGCACCCGGAAACTCGGTCAGGTTGATGAAATTGGCAAACAGCAACGCGCCGATCAGCACGGTAAACAACATGGCGGTGGTTGCCGCGCTCTCCATCAGCACTTCGTAAAAGCTGCGCCAGCTGAGAGCGCGCCGCAGCAGCGCAAAGACAAAGGCCCCAAAGGCTCCGATACCGGCTGCCTCGGTCGGGCTGAACACGCCGCCATAGATGCCGCCCATGACGATGGCAAACAGCAACAACACGCCCCAGACCCGACGCAGTGAATGCCAGCGCTGCGACCATGGCTGGCGTTCACCGGCTGGACCGGCGTCGGGGCGCAATGCCACCACACCACGTACCGCGAGCAGATAAAAGCCGACGGCGACCATGCCGGGCAGCACGCCAGCGGCAAACAGCTTGCCGATATTGGTCTGGGTCAGGATACCGTAGATGACGAGCAGCACACTGGGCGGAATCAGAATGCCCAGCGTACCGCCGGCAGCGATGGAGCCGGTAGCCAGCGTATCGGCATAGTTGTAGCGCCGCATGGACGGGATGGCGACCTTGGCCATGGTTGCGGCGGTTGCCAGCGATGAGCCGCAAATGGCACTGAAGCCACCACAGGCAACGATGGTCGCCATCGCCAGGCCGCCTTTGCGGTGGCCCAGAAAGGCATTGGAAGCCGAATACAGCTCTTCGGCCAGCCGGGCGCGGGTCACAAAGTTGCCCATCAGTATGAACAACGGCACCACTGACAACTCGTAATTGATGGCGGCATCAAAGGCGGTCTGGCCGACATTGGCCAGCGCGCCGTCCCAGCCAATGATTTCAGCCATGCCGATGGCGCCAATCAACATCATCGAGAACGCCACCGGCAGGCGCAGGAAAGACAAGACCAGCAATAAGCCCAAGCCTGTTAATGCAATGCTCAAAGTTCGGCACTCCCCGAAGCTGCCGAGCGCCCGGCAAGATGATTGGCCCCGGCAACGACCATCGACACCATGGCGATGACGCACAGCACGCTCATTGCGGCGCTGAACGGCCACAGCGGCAAATACAACTCATTGGTCACGCCGTCGAATTCAAGATGATCTTTCGACAATGCCCACAGCCGCCAGGCAAGAACACCGAGTACGGCGGCGGCTACCAGACTGACCAGTCCGGCCTGCCAGCGCCGCACCGCCGCCGGCGTAATGCTGTCGAGCAGATCAATCGTGACATGGCTGTTGGACAGATTCACCTGCGGTAGCGCGCAGAAAATGATTGCCGGCATGATCAGCGAAGTCAGTTCGTAGGCGGCGGGCAGAGGGCTGGCCAGAAAGTAGCGCCCGACCACATCGAAGAACGTGATCAGCATCATCGTGAACAAGGCCAGGCAGGCAATCAGCCCGAGGACTTTGGCGGGCACCTCGCCGAGCCACCAGGCAACACTGCCGCGCGCAGCGGCAGTGGAGTCAGATGGCTGAGCAGACGGGCCGGCGGGAGCAGAGGAATGCATGTCCCGCCCCGGCTTACTTGTCGGCCAACCGGGCGATCTCGGCTTTGAAGTACTTGAGCACTTCGGCGCCGTCCACGCCGGCAGCATTGGCGCCGGCAATGTAGTCCGCTTCAAACTCCTCGTTCAGCTTGCGCACGGCGTCCACCAGTGCCTCGGGGGCGTCGATCAGCTTGTTGCCGGCGGCGAGTGCATCGGCCTTGCCTTTCTCGTTGAGACGGTCCCAGCCCTTGCCGGCCCGTTCGGCAAAGGCCACGCCGGAGTGTTTGTCGACGATGGCTTTGTCTTCGGCTGACAGCTTTGCGTACTTCTTGGCGTTCATCACCAGGTAGTGACCCGAGGAATACAAGCCGCCGGGGATGTATGTCGAGTAGGGAACCAGGCTGGTGATATTGAAGCTGGTCACCGATTCATACGGAAACGTGATGCCATCGGCAACGCCGGTGGAAAGAATTTCGTACGACTTGGTTGACGGCTGGCGAATGGCCACGCCGCCCCAGGCTTCGACGATCTTCAGCGGAATCGGGCCGCCGTTGCGAACTTTCTGGCCGACCATGTCTTCGGGCGAAAGAATGTGCTTGGTGCGGTGATGCATCAAACCGGGGCCGTGGGTGTTCATGCCAATGACATGCACGCCTTTATAGAAACCCTTGTCGGCCAGAAATTTTTCATGCGTGCGCTGCAAGGCCACCGAGGTGCCGACCGCAGTGTCACCGATCAACGGCAACTCGGCCAGCAGGTAGGCAGCAAACTCTTTGGGTGAATAACCGTGGACGGTGAAAGCGACATCGACCTGACCGGTGCGAACCGCCGCCAGGTGCGCGGGCGGTGATGCCACGGCTTTGGGCAGGAGCCGAAATTTGATACGACCATTGCTGTCTTTCTCGATCGCTTCCATCCAGGGGATGTAGATCTCGGTGTTGACCGGATGGGTCCACGGAATCCAGGAGGAATAAGTGAGTGTGGTGGCGGCCGAAGCGGTGGCGCTGGCCAGCACGGCAGCGCTGGCGAGCAAGGCAGTAGCATAAAGCTTGCGCATGAACAGAGTCCTGTGAAGAGCCGGGAGGTATTGGTTATTCGCCTGGTGTTTGCCAAGCGTGAAGCACAGACAGCGAGACACTACCGCAATTTTCTCAGGCGTCAAAGCAACGGATCGGAGACACGAAAAAACCCGCAGCGCTGCACTGTTTTGGAAGTGAGCGGGCGGGTAATTGACCTTGTATGAAGCAGTTTTTTCGGTCGTGCACGAGTTTGGTTCAACTCATGCATGGGCGGCTGCTGCAGCAATTTCAGGTCGCGCAGCAGAGCCGTGACTGAAGCGTCGGCGCCGCCTCAGTTCTTTGATTTGCTGTCGGCAAAGCGCTTTTCGCTTGCTTCGACCAGACGCTTGCCTTTGTTGATCAGTTCTTCACCATCCTCGATGTTTTCATTACCGTCGATGACTTGCTGCTGGCCCTTCTTGACCAACTCCTGACCTCGGACCAGCATGTCGTTGCCCTTGTTCCACTGCTTACCGATGTCTTCGTAGTTCTTGCCGTGACGGGAAATCAGGTCGCCTACAGTCGGCTCGCTGGCGCACCCTGCCACCAGTGTCAGCAGGGTGAGCGGAATCAAACAATGCTTGCGTGTGATCTTCATCAATGTCCTCCTGGGAAACTACGTGCAGGCTAACGTGAGTTGCCCTGCAGGGCAACAACCGTAGTGACCCCTGGTCAGCCGGATCGACCGACTGACCAGGATAATCCTATTTCTTACTTCTTACTTCAGGCGATAGCGAAGGCCGACGAACAGCGAGGTATCGGTGCCGTTCGGATTGCCCAGCGTTTCATCGCCGGAATAATTCGACAAGGCCAGGGTGGTCGTGAAGTCAAGCTGATTGCGCAGTTCATAGATGAACGCGGTGCTCAGAGTATTCACGGTATTGGTCGTGTCGGTCGGTCCGTTGATGTCATGGGTCAAGGTCCAGGCGTTTTCCCAATCGATCCGATCGTCAATTTCATGCGTCAGCGACATCACATTACGGAAGTTGTACGACTGATCGCCACTGGCCAGAATAGTGGTCATCACCGCTTCGTTCGAGAACTGCGTCTGGTTGCTCAGCGGCAGGTGATACTCGGCACCCAATTCCAGCGCCGGGTCAGAGTCACTGCTGCCATCGAAGCTGCGGAACACATAGCCCACACCGGCACGCACCTTCCAGCCCACCTTGCGCACCGAGATGCGCTCGCGAGTGAGAATGTCATACATCCGGATGATCTCGGACGCCTCGAAGTTGGCCGCAGTCATTCCCGAGCTTTGCAGCTCCTTGGCGATGTCATTGATCCAGACCTCTTCATAATCGGCGGCACCATGCTTGGAGCGGTACTCGGGCTCACGATCGATGATGTTTGCGACGTTCTGATAGACCTGCAGGCTCGGCGCGCCAGTCAGGCTGCCGCGCGCCATCAGCTCTTCGATCACGCGAATCGATTTGGCCATCGGCGTGACATTCTTGACCCGGCCGTAACCGGCACCGAGGATGCCGGTGATCTGGCGGCTGTTGAACGCGTCATTGCCCTGCAGATTCAGGCTGCCATACCAGAAGGCGTTCGATGCTGCCGGATTGAAATAGTTGTCAACCGTGGCGCCAATGCCGTAGTCATAGCGGCTGTTGCGCTCAGCGCCGGTCGCGCCGGAGCGGCTCACGGCACCGTTGCCGTTGGCCTCGATCCGAAAGTCACGATCGGGCGAGGAGAAGACCTGGTCGTAATCGACGCCAAGGTTCAGATCGTAGGCATTCTGATCGTCACCACGCGTCTTGCCCGCGTTCAGGGTGCCGTTGACATAGGCTATCCTGATAGGCGCTGGTGGCTTCGTCGTAGTCGGTGACCGACACGCTTTGAGCGGAGGCGGTCTTGCCAAAGCCAATAATCAGCGCCAGTGCGACCAGTTGAGTTGTAGTTTTTCGATTCATTTTTTTCCTCGATGCTTGTTGTAAACAGATGCAGCCAATCCAGATCAGGTGTCGCACCCGGTTGGCTGCAGCGTGCAACCGGGTACCGGGTGTGACGTCTCTGGCAGACCGCCGATCGAGAGAAACCTAGGAGTGAATCAATCAGACCGGCGGGCTGAAACTCATTGGAACAAGGACTGCGCGGGAAGAGAAACGCGAAATTTCGATCGATTCGATTCACCGGATTGCAATCGAAATCGCAATTGGTGACGATCGAAAATGGTGTTTGAAGGGGCCGGGTTCGGCAGGCATACTCGGCTACGCCGAGAGCTGAAGGTCTGCTTGGGCGACATCAGCGCCGCTGCGCAGCCGCGGCGCATTTCCATCGAATACTGGGGATCAGGAATGAACAATTCGGCGCTGAAGCCGCTGCCCAAGGCTGTCTCAGTCAAAGTTCGTGTCGATGGAACGGCCGTCGCAATCGTCAAAACGCACAAAATTGGCTTCAAGCAGGCCCAGTTGCCCATCGACGATCTGCCGCTGACCGAGAACTCCTATATTGAACTGGAGTTTTTCGATGGCGCCGATCGATTGATCCTGCCCGCCTGGGTGTCTCATGTAGGCGACACCGAACTGACCGCCGACTACGAACAGACCGGGGAAACCTTCGACCACTGGCTCAATCTGCAGCTGAGTCGGCAATAGACCCGATCAGCAACAGAGTGGCTCGGCACAGCAGGTACCAGACCTCAAGGCCGGGGCATGCACCAAAGCGCTTTATTCGTCTGGATCCAGCGTCAAATGCCGGAGCGCTCTCTTCAGCGTACCCACCTGCGGTGAGCCTGGATTGAAGATGGCGTATGCCGTGCGGGACAATGGCTCGGCTCCGGCCACCAGATGAAGACGTCCATCGGCCAGTTCAGGCTCGACCATCGGCTCGGCCAGATAGGCGCTGCCGCCGCATGACATCAGAAACTCATAGGCCTGGTTGCCCAGGCTGAAGCGGGCACTGGGGGCGGGGGCATCCGGATAGAGCCGCGTATGAGCGGTGGCAAATGCGGTGCCCCAGTCGACCAGCACATAGCCGGTCTGCAAGGCCTCATCGACGGTTTGTCCCGGCGTGGTCGACACCATGACCAGTTGAACAACCCCCAGCTCGCGCGACTCCATGCCCACGACCGGCGGCGTCTCAAACGCGAAGGCCACATCAATCGTGCCCTGCTGCAAACGCTGCGTCAGTGACTGCGAAGGGTGAATCTCCGCAGTAATGGAAATCTTGGGCATCTCCTTGCGCAAGACGTGCGTCCAGTCCTGCAACACCGAGTCCCAGATGTTGGGCATCGCGCCGATAGTCAACGGCAACATCGATTCTTCCTCGACCGAGATATCCAGCCGGGCGCGATTCCACGCATCAATAATCTGCTCCGCATGACGAAGCAGTTTGTGACCTGCCGGGGTCGGCTGAATATTGCCGCGCGTACGCGACAGCAACTGAATGCCCACCACTTGCTCGAGCATTCGCAGCCGGGAGCTGACCGCGGACTGCGTCAAAAACAGATTCTCCGCCGCTTGGCCGAAATGACGCGTGCGACTGACTTCAAGAAAGGTTTTGAGAAGATCGAGATCCATTGACGTGTTCCTGGGCTATGGGAGCCGGCTGGTTGCAACGCGTTCAGTGCGTCAATTCATTTTTGCACTGAACGCGCGTCAATGGGGAAGCGAGACCTTCTGATGAATGCCTGTCCCTTATTAGCAACTAAGGCCTGAGAAATCCATGGTGAACTGGCATTCCGAGCACCTTCGCCCGAGCCGCCAGCTCACAAATTCGCGCCATTCTCCCGAATCGTCTGCTGATACCAGTCATAAGACAGCTTCGGCGTGCGCTGTTGCGTTTGATAGTCGACGTGAATCAGGCCAAAGCGCTCGCGATAGCCTTCGGCCCATTCGAAATTGTCCAGCAGGCTCCAGTAAAAGTAACCGCGCACATCCACGCCATCGGCCGCGGCCCTGTTGAGCTGGCTTAGATAACGACGCATGAAGTCGATGCGGTTCGGGTCTTCTACCTTGCCGTTCAAAGACTTCCAGTCGGTCAGGCTCAGGCCATTCTCGGTGACGTAGACCGGCAAGCCATAGCGCTCGTGATAAAAGCGCGGCCCCCAGTAAAGCGCCTCGGGCACGAGTTCAAAGACCCAGAAGGCCGTGCGCGGAGTACCTTGCGGCGAGGGCAGGTTCTCGGGCTCGCCATCAGGGCCGGCGCGCACCACGACACCCTGGTAGGTGTTCATCGCAAAAAAGTCGAGCGGCTGCGCCATGATCTTCAGATCTTCCGGATCATGCTTGGGCACCTTGCCCGCGTATTCGGCAAGTTGCCGCTGCGGGTATTCGCCCTTGTATACCGGCTCAAGCAGCCAGCCGGCCAGCCCGCCAAAGGTTGCTTTGCGCGCCGCTTCAATGTCGGCCTCGCTGTTGGTGGCCGGAATGGCCGGCCACAGCGCCGCGACATAGCCGATTTCCAGCGGCTGCCTGGCAACGCTGCGCATCACCTGTACCGCCTTGCCGTGCGCCAGCATCATGTGGTGCGAGATCGTCAGGATGTCTTCCCACTCGCGTTTTTCGCCCGGAGCGTGCGTGCCCAGGTGATGGCCCAGAAAAATGTGTACTTCCGGCTCGTTGTGGGTGAACCAGTGTTTGACCCGGTCGGAATAGCGCTCGACGCAGGCCTGCGCATAGTCGGCAAACCAGTCGGTCGATTCGCGCACCATCCAGCCGCCGCGCTCTTGCAGCGCCTGCGGGTAATCCCAGTGAAACAGTGTGATCCACGGCGTGACGCCAGCGGCGAGCAAATCATCGATCAGGCGATCGTAGAACGCGAAGCCCTTCTCATTGCGCCGACCCGTGCCCTCGGGAAAG
>CAXBNM010000040.1:0-19290 GCA_963976885.1 uncultured Burkholderiaceae bacterium | reverse complement strand
GTGCCGAGCCTGATGAATTGGCCGCCATGCCCAGGGCTTTCGATGATGATCTGGCCTGGCATCGCTTTTTCAACGGTTTCCAGGCCGCCGAGGCCAAGGCGCGTGCCAGTACCGATCCGGAAACGGCGCCCCTCATCAGTGGCGGTGGCGGCCTGATCAGTACACTTGATGATGTCTGCCGGTTTGCCCGGGCCGTCGCCAATGGCGGGCGCAGCGGTACGCTCCAACTGCTGACTCCGGCCACTTTCCAGGCCATGGTCAGCAACCGCCTGGCCGACACGGTCGACGGGCCGGCCGGGTTCATTGGCGGCGGTTGGGGCTTTGGCCTGGGCGGCGCGGTGCGGCGGGCCACCGGGGCGGCGGCGGTGCCGGCGGCGCCCGGCGAATACACCTGGTCGGGGGTCACCGGACAGTCGCTGTTCGTCGACCCGGGCAGTGGCTGGTTTGCCGTCATGCTCAGCTCCAACACCGCATCACGGGTCATGGTGCGTTTCGAGTTCCGGCGGGCGGTCTCTCGGTTGTAGACTGGACCGGGCTGCTCCCAATTGACGTTTACGTTAACGTTAAGTATCTTGCCGGGAGCAGATCAGCCGGAGCGGGCGCGAAGCAGCGACCGAAAATGCCCCCGGTGGTGGCGGACAGAGACAATAGTCACCAGAATAGTGCGTTGACCGTCGCGCCCAGGCGCGGCGGCAGACGGCCCCAGCTGTCCGCACGCCTGCTGTTGATTGACCCAGCCTGTTTTTCTGAATGGAATTCCCATGACTGATCTGTCTGAAGCCAAGAAACTCGCCCAATATCGTCCCGCCAACAAGGTTCGGTTCGTCACCGCGGCGTCGCTGTTCGACGGCCACGATGCATCGATCAACATCATGCGGCGCATCCTGCAGAGCATGGGGGCCGAGGTCATTCATCTCGGTCACAATCGCTCGGTCAACGAGGTGGTGACCTGTGCGCTGCAGGAAGATGTGCAAGGCATCGCCATCAGCTCCTATCAGGGCGGCCATGTCGAGTACTTCCAGTACATGGTCGATCTGCTGCGCGAGCGCGGTGGCGCCCACATCAAGGTCTACGGCGGTGGCGGCGGCGTGATCGTGCCCTCCGAAATCGCGCACCTGCACGGTTACGGCGTCACCCGCATCTACTCGCCCGAAGACGGTCAGCACATGGGCTTGCAGGGCATGATCGGCGACATGCTGATGCGCTGCGATCATGAGTTGTCCTCGTATGCGCCCACCGCGCTGGAGGCCATTACCGGTCATACCGAACCGGCCTGGCGGGCGCTGGCGCAATTGCTGACCGCCATCGAGAACAAGGCGGCCGATGCGGCGCTGATGCAAGCGGTGGCCAACGCCGCCGATCAGTCGTCCACGCCCGTGCTGGGCATTACCGGCACCGGCGGTGCGGGCAAGAGTTCGCTCACCGATGAGCTGATCCGGCGTCTGCGCATGGATCTGGACGACGCGCTCAATGTGGCGGTCATCTCTATCGATCCGAGCCGGCGCAAGTCGGGTGGCGCCTTGCTGGGTGATCGCATCCGGATGAATGCCATCTACGACTGGCCGCGTCCCGATCAGGAAGGGCGGCGGGTGTTCATGCGCTCGTTGGCGACGCGCGATGCGGGTAGCGAAATCAGTCAGTCGCTCCCGGAGGCTATTGCCGCCTGCAAGGCCGCCGGGTTTGATCTGATCATTGTTGAAACCTCGGGCATCGGTCAGGGCGATGCGGCAATCGTGCAGTTCGTTGATGTGTCGCTGTACGTGATGACGCCCGAGTTTGGCGCCGCCAGCCAGCTCGAAAAAATCGACATGCTCGATTTTGCGGATCTGGTGGCCATCAATAAATTCGACCGCAAGGGCGCGGCCGATGCGCTGCGTGATGTGGCCAAGCAGGTACAGCGCAACCGCGAAGCCTTTGGCGTATCGCCCGATCAGATGCCGGTGTATGGCACCCAGGCCTCGCGCTTCAATGACGACGGTGTCACGGCTTTGTATCAGGCGCTCAAGGCGCAACTGAGCGAGCATTCCGGCGCCTTTGCCGAACGCGCTGCCCATGGCGTGCTGCCGGTGCTGACGACCCGTCAGTCAAGTCTGGTGAATGCGATCGTACCGACGGCCCGGGTTCGTTATCTGGCCGACATTGCCGATGAAGTGCGCAACTACAAACGGCGAGCGCGCCAGAACGCCACGGTGGCCGGAGAAGTGCAGCATCTGCGAGAAAGTCAACGCATGCTGCTCGAAGCCGTGCCCGAAAAACACCGGGCCCGCGATGCGCTCGAAGAACAGGCGGCGGCGCGCGAGGCACGCCTTGACGCCGACGCCCGGCAGTTGCTGGCGCAATGGCCGGCGCTGCGCGAAGCCTACAGTCAGGATGAACTGGTCAGCCGCATTCGCGACAAGGAATTGCGCAACGCGCTGGTTTATCAGTCGTTGTCGGGCACCCGCATCAGCAAGGTAGCGTTGCCGGCCTTCGCCAGCCATGCTGATCTGCTGCGCTGGTTGATGCTGGAGAATCTGCCCGGCTACTTCCCGTATACCGCCGGCGTGTTTCCGCTCAAGCGTGAAGGCGAAGACCCGACCCGCATGTTCGCCGGTGAGGGCGATGCGTTCCGTACCAACCGGCGTTTTCATCTGTTGTCGGAAGGCATGCCGGCCAAGCGTCTGTCGACCGCTTTCGACTCGGTAACCTTGTACGGCCACGACCCCGATCTGCGTCCCGACATCTACGGCAAGGTTGGCAATTCGGGGGTCAGCATTGCCACGCTCGACGACATGAAGGTGTTGTACGGCGGCTTCGATCTGTGCAGTCCGAGCACCAGTGTCAGCATGACCATCAACGGGCCGGCACCGACGATTCTGGCGATGTTCATGAACACCGCCATTGACCAGCAACTGGCCGCGTTTGAAGAAAAACACCAGCGTGCTCCCGATGCGAAGGAGGCGGCCGACATCCGCGCGCATGCGCTGGCATCGGTGCGCGGCACGGTCCAGGCCGATATCCTGAAGGAAGATCAGGGGCAAAACACCTGCATTTTCTCGACCGAGTTCAGCCTGAAGGTGATGGGCGACATTCAGGACTATTTCGTGCGTCACAAGGTGCGCAATTTCTATTCGGTGAGTATCAGCGGCTACCACATTGCCGAGGCTGGCGCGAACCCGATCAGTCAGCTTGCGTTCACCCTGAGCAATGGTTTTACCTTCGTCGAAGCCTATCTGGCGCGCGGCATGTCCATTGATGACTTTGCGCCCAATCTGAGCTTCTTCTTCTCCAACGGCATGGACCCGGAGTACACGGTGATGGGCCGGGTGGCGCGGCGCATCTGGGCGGTGGCGATGCGCGAGCGCTATGGCGCCAACGATCGCAGCCAGAAACTCAAGTATCACTGTCAGACCAGCGGCCGGTCGTTGCACGCTCAGGAAATCGACTTCAACGACATTCGCACCACCTTGCAGGCGCTGATTGCCACCTACGACAACGCCAACAGCCTGCACACCAATGCCTACGACGAGGCAATCACCACGCCGACCGAAGAAAGCGTGCGCCGCGCGATGGCAATTCAGCTCATCATCAATCGCGAATGGGGACTGGCCAAGAACGAGAATCCGAGTCAGGGCAGCTTCATCATCGAAGAGCTGACCGAACTGGTCGAGGAAGCGGTGCTCAACGAGTTTGAACGTATTGCCGAGCGCGGTGGCGTGCTTGGCGCAATGGAAACCGGTTACCAGCGCGGCAAGATTCAGGACGAGAGCATGCATTACGAAATGCTCAAGCACACCGGTGACCTGCCGATCATCGGGGTCAATACTTTCCGCAACCCGCACGGCGACAGCACTCCCGAAACACTCGAGTTGGCGCGTTCGACCGAGCAGGAAAAGCAGAACCAGCTGGAGCGTTTGCAGCAATTCAAGCGTGCCCATGCGAACGAAAGCGCTGCCATGCTGGCTCGCCTGCGTCAGGCCGTCATCGACAATGACAACGTGTTCGATGTGCTGATGGACGCGGTGCGCGTGTGTTCTCTGGGTGAAATTACCGGTGCATTGTTTGAGGTTGGCGGGCAGTACCGGCGCAGCATGTAGAAAGGGGACGACCCGCCGACAGCCTTGCGGCGGGAGCAGTGCGATAATGACCGAAACGGAGACGCTATGACGCGCGAAAAATTCCTGGATACCGCCGCCTTCGAGGCCGGTTTGCAAGCCGATGGCTTCGCGCCTGGTGGCACCAACAGCAAAGACGCTGGCTTGTTTGTCGATACTCATAGTCACCCATTCGACGTACGAGCGCTGGTCCTGCAAGGGCAGGTCACCATTACCTGTGGCGATCAGGCCCGCACCTACCAGGCGGGTGATGTGCTGGAGCTGGCACGCAACATTGCGCACTCCGAACAATTCGGCCCCGAGGGCTACACGTTTTTGCTGGGCCGGCGCTCGTAAGCCGCGCCGGCGCAGATATTCACCGACGAACAGACAGATCAGGGAGAAACATGCAACAACTCGAAGGGAAAGTGGCAATCGTTACCGGCTCCGGCCGCGGTATTGGTCAACAGATTGCGTTGCGACTGGTTCAATCCGGCGCGCGCGTGGTCATCAACGACCTGGACGATGAGCCGGCCAACGAAACCCTGGCCATGATTCGCGATGCCGGCGGTGAAGCCGTGGCCTGTAATGGCGACGTGACACAGCCAGACTTTGGCGATCGCATCATTAAGACGGCCACCGAGAAGTTCGGCGATTGCCACGTCATCGTGAACAACGCCGGCTACACCTGGGATTCGGTCATTCAGAAAATGACCGACGAACAGTGGTACGCCATTCTTGATGTGCATCTGACCGCGCCTTTCCGCATTCTGCGCGCCTTCCAGGGGCACCTGAAAGAAGCCGTCGCGCGCGAAGAAGCGGCGGGCCAGCGGGTGGTGCGCAAGGTGGTCAATATTTCCTCCACCTCGGGTGTCAACGGCAACGCCGGGCAAGCGAACTACTCGGCCGGCAAGGCGGGCATCGTGGGCATTACCAAAACGCTGGCCAAGGAATGGGGGCGCTATCACACCACCGTCAACGCAGTGGCCTTCGGTTACATCCAGACCCGGATGACCAAGCCGCTCGACAAGGGTGAAGGCGGCAACGTCACCATTGGCGACAAGGAAGTCAAGTTCGGCATCCAGGCCGGTCGCTTGTCAGTCCTCAATCAGATGATTCCGATGGGCCGTGGCGGCCTTCCCGAAGAGGCAGCGGGCTCGGTTTATCTGTTCTGCAGCCCGGACAGCGACTACGTCAGTGGTCAGTGCCTGGTGGTGAACGGCGGCATGTAAGTCTTGACCAATGGGTGAGCGGGCCGTCGGGCCAGGCTCACCCTGAGGAAGGCGTCATTTCAACTCAAACGACCACTGCTTCGCACCAGGCAGGCGGCACTTTCTGGTCTTACCCTGTGCTGCGGCTGTTTGCGGGGCTTGCGCTGACCACTATCGGCAGCAGCGCCATGTATGTGGTGTCAGTGGTGCTGCCGTATCTGCAGCACGAGTTTGATATCAGTCGGTCGGATGCCTCGTTGCCGTACGCGGCCATCATGCTGGGTTTTGGCGTGGGCGGCATCCTGATGGGCTGGATGGCCGATCGCTTCGGCACCATCATCCCGGTATTGCTGGGCGCTGTCGGTCTGACCTGTGGCTATTGGCTGGCTGCGCAGAGCGACAGTCTGCTTACCTTCACCCTGATTCACGGCCTGCTGCTCGGCCTGCTGGGCGCCTCGGCAACCTTTACGCCGCTGATTGCCGACATCTCGCTGTGGTTCAACCGGCGCCGTGGCATTGCGGTGGCAATCTGTGCCAGCGGCAACTACCTGGCCGGCACGATCTGGCCGCCCATCGTCCAGCACTGGATCGACACCGACGGCTGGCGCAGTGCGTATGAGCAACTCGGTTGGGTGGTTCTGATGACCAGCTTCCCGCTGGCACTGTTGTTGTGGCGTCGCGCTCCGGTGCTGGACAGAGCCGCAGGCAGTGCGGCCGGGGGGCGCGCCGCAACGACCGGGAACGACACCGCCCGCCCGCTTGGTTTCAAGCCTCTTACCTTGCAGAACCTGCTCTGTGTGGCTGGCATCGGTTGCTGTATTGCGATGTCGATGCCCCAGGTGCACATTGTTGCCTACTGCTCGGATCTCGGCTTCGGCGCCGCTCGTGGCGCCGAGATGCTGTCGTTGATGCTGGCCTTTGGCATTGTCAGCCGGCTGATTTCGGGCGCGGTATGCGATCGGATCGGCGGCCTGATGACACTCCTGATCGGCTCGGCATTACAGGCCAGCGCACTGATGCTGTTCGTGTTTTTCGATTCCTTGCTGTCGCTGTATCTTATTTCGGCAACGTTTGGTCTTTTTCAGGGCGGACTGGTCCCGGCCTATGCCATTATTGTCCGTGAGTATTTTTCGCCTCGCGAGGCTGGTACCAGGGTTGGTATCGTGCTGACGTCGACGATTGTCGGCATGGCGCTCGGTGGCTGGATGTCGGGCTTCGTGTTTGACCTGACCGGCAGTTACGGGGCTGCGTTTGTTAATGGCATTGCCTGGAACTTCGTCAATTTCGCAATAGTGTTCTGGTTGTATCAGCGCAATAAGCGGCAAAGGCTTGCTGCTGCGTAATTCAATGCCGGCTCAGACGGCTGATGTGGATGGTCATCGTGTTGCTCGTAGCTCTATTGCTGGTTGCCATTGCAATATTGGGGGGGCTGCTGATTGTCTTGAAGCGCCGCCTCCGCGATCTCGACCGCCGTCAACAGAGGGCGGCGCAAGCTTTGGTCGACCTCACCGATCGTCTGCGCAAGGGCGTGTTCGAGATTCGCCAGCATGCCGACGGTACGTTCCAGCATGTTTTTGCGAACCGGATGGCCAGAGAATATGGTCGTCTTGAGCCAGATGTTTCGGGGGCTCCCGTAACGTCGATGCTCGAATTCGTGCACACCGACGATCGCCAGGAGTTGAGCCAGGCCCTGGCGGCGTCGGCCCGGTCCGGCTGCCCGTTCAATCGGGCTTGCCGCTACCGTTTTCCCGGCGGTCAATGGGGCTGGATCGTCATTGAGGCAAGCGCACGCGAGCAGGCTGATGGGGGCCGGCTCTGGAACGGCTTTGTCATCGATCTGACGGCGGAGCGCGCGCTCAACGATTCGCTGCGCAAGGCTTTGCATCAGAAGCGCGACTTCGTCGCCACCGTGGGGCGCGAACTGCGCCTGCCGGTTTCTGCGTTGGCCACTGGCGCACAGGTTCTGCAGCAGCGTCAACGTGACCCGGATCGCTACGCCGCGCTCGGTCAGGTCACCGAACTGGTCAGCCACCTCGACAAATATATTGCTGGCCTGCTGCGACTCAGTCAGCTTGACGCCGGTGAACCGCGCGTCCGCTTGCAAGCGGTGCCGTTGCGGGCGGCGCTGGCGCGCCAGATGACTGCGCTGGATAAGCGCTGCCGGCAGCGCGGGCTGCGCTTTGAATATCACGAGGCCGGCGATCTGCCCGAGCATGTGCTGCTCGATACCGGACGCCTGCAGCGCGTGCTGACCTATCTCGTTGACAGCGCCATCATCGTGGCTCGTACCGGCACATTGCGCTTGCAGGTCCAACAGGCCGAGCCCGTCGACGATGCTGATGCCGCGAGCCGGATGCAGGCGGGCGACGCGGATCGCACCGGCGCCGGACCCCGGTGTTGGCTTGTTTTCCGGATCCAGCATGAGGGCATACTGATCGACGCTGAACCGGCGGCGGTCACCCCTTTGGTTGCCTCGGCCCGTGCCCTGCGCGAACTGGGGCTGGCCGTGGCCGGGCGGCTGGTGGCAAGATGGGGTGGGCGACTGGATGCCGGCCTGGTCGAGCAACAGGGGTCCTCGAGTGAGGTGGTTCTGCCATGTCCGGTCGCTGCCGAGGGCGATGCGTTGCCTGCCGCCGATCCGCCACCATGGCTTGATCCTCTGTCGGCGGCCGAGGCCCTGGCCGAGGTTGCGCCGCGTACCGGCATGCGCACCAGTTGGCGAGCCGCGCGCGTGTTGTATGTCGACGCGGATAAACTCAATCGCATGATGCTGGCCTCGTTGCTGCGCGAAGAAGGCTTCGAGGTGCGCGAGGCCGCTACCGTTGCCGAGGGTTTGCAAGAATGGCGTGGCGGTGACTTCGATGTCATGTTGCTCGACCCGCTTATTCCGGGCGCGGCCGAGTTGCAGACCAGCGCCCGCCAACGTGGTGCCGACGCCGGCCAGAGCGCGCCGGTGCTGATTGGTATTGTCGATGGGCTGAGTGGGCAGGCGTTGCACGCCGCGCGACTCGATTTCGATCGCGTCCTGATCAAGCCGCTGGATCTGGCCAGCCTGACCGAAATGCTGGAAGCCGCCGTCGCGGCGCCGACAAGCAATGACTGAGCCGCTGATCCAGACGGTGTTGCTGGCGTTGCTGGTGATCAGTGCGGCGCTGGCGCTGTTCCGTTGGCGGCAGTTGGGCCGCGCCCGGATCAACAGCGCGCAGACCGAGCAGCGCATCGTTGACCTCACCGAGCATCTGGGGACGGCGGTCTTTCTGGTGCGGCAAACAAGCGCCGATTCATTCACCATTGCCTATGCCAACCGCGCCACTCACGCGCTGGTCGAGCTGGATCTGGACCAACCTGCCGATGCACTGGCCAGGTTTGTTGCGCAAGTTCACGAAGAAGACCGGAGCCGCATCGTCACGGCGTTCAAACAGGCGCGGCGCAGTGGTGACGTGTTTCGCGAGTCGATGCGCTTCACTTTTGCCGACGGCCGCTCGGGCTGGCTGGTGGTCGAGGCGCAAGCGCGCAGCGAGGCTGGCGGTGATCGGGTCTGGAGCGGGTCTGTTTTCGATCTGAGCAGCGAACGCCAGCTCAATGAGGCACTGAGTCATTCGATCGCCGCCAATGAACAGTTCCTCGGCACAATTGGTGCCGCGCTGAGGTCGCCCGTCCATGCGATCGGCGAACATCTCGAGGCATTTGCGCGCGACGGTCTGGCCGTCGAAGAGCAGTCGATGCTCGACAGCATGCAGAAGCTGGCGATGCAGTTGGCGACGAAAACAGAGAATCTGCTCGACATGTCTGAGATGGGCGCGCGGCGGCTGACCTTGACGCCGATCCGTACCGATCTGCAGGCACTGATCGATGCGCTGGTGGCGCAGGGGCAGCAGGGCTGCGCCGAGCATGGTCAAAGTTTTGAGGCCGTTCTCGAGCCTGATCTGCCCGGCCAGGTGAAAGTGGACGCGACCCGATTGCGCCAGTTGTTGCGCAATCTGTTGTTCAACGCAATTCGCTATACAGGTCCGGGGCAGGTTCGGCTGCGTGTGGCCCGCGCCGCGCGACCGACGGGGCGCATGCATGGCGCCAGCGGGACGGTCAGTGCCCATGGTCCGCGCGTCGCAGGCCCCCACGACTGGCATGCGCAGGTTGTCTGGCTGGCGTTCACGATTGAAGATACCGGGCCGGGCATTGACCACGAACGCCTGCATACGCTGTTCGAACCCTACTCGGTCACCACCACCGACTGGCATCGCAGTGCCGGTCTGGGCCTGGCGATCTCACAACGTCTGGCGACCCTGATGGGCGGGGCGATCAGCGTCGAGACGGAACCCGGGCAGGGCTCGCGCTTTACCGTGACGGTGCCCGTCACTCATGAGCGCAAGCCGGGCGCGCAGCCACTCGCGGCCGGCTTGCACGGCGCCAGCGGCGGGCGAATTCTGTATGTTGAAGACGACGCCCTGACTCGCTTGCTGATGGCGTCGATGTTGCGCCTGGAAGGTTATGTGGTCGAGGAAGCGTCGAGCGCGCAGCAGGCGCTCGAGCTGATCAATACCCGCTCGTATGAAGCCATGGTGCTCGACTACCGGATGCCCGGCATGACCGGCGGTGAGCTGGCCGTCAAGGTTCGCGCGATGTTCGAGCCGGCCAGCTGCCCCCGGCTGATTGCATTGACCGCAGGTATTTCCGAGTCCGAATGGCAGGCGACCGAAGACTTGTTCGATACCTTGCTGATCAAGCCGGTCACCATTGTGCAATTGGTCGAAGCGATGCAGCGCGACGCCTCACCACTGCAGCAAGGCGCCGATTAAGCGGCCGGCCGTGGTTCGTAGATCAGACAGGTTGTGGTGGCATGTGCATAGAGTTTGTCGTCCGGGCCGATCAGACTCGCTTGTGCGGTGGCGGTCTGACGGCCGACATGCAGGCATTCGCCGCGGGCGCGGATGCGGCCCATGCCGTCAAACAGCGGGCGCACGATATTGAGTTTCATCTCGAGCGTCGTGTAAAGGCGTTCGGGCGGCACGCGTGTGTGTACAGCGCAACCGAGTGCCGAATCGAGCAAGGTGGCAAACCAGCCGCCATGAACGCTGCCCAGCGGATTGTTATGCCGAGCCAGTGGCTCGCCCTGGAAAACGGCCACGCCGGGCTCGACATGCAGCAGCAGAAAATCCAGCGTGGCGCAGATGGGGGGCTGCGGGCAGCGACCGTTGATGATGGCTTGCAGATAGTCAATGCCTGGCCGGTGTTGATACTGCGCGAAGGTGTCGGGGTAGCGTCCGTCGGCGGGTTGCCGGGCGCGGATCTCTTGTTCTTCGGTGAGCCATTGAGTAAGCGTGTTCTCGGCCACTTGTCGTCTCCTCAGGGCAGTGCGGGTTGATTGTCTTGCTGGCCACGGCCAGAACGACAGCATAGCAACTATGCAAGACGACAAAAGGCCCGCCGTCCCAGGTTGACCGGGGCGGCGGGCCTTTGCAGCTACGAAGCGAGCTGATCCCTTGGGTGGGCGATGGCTATCGCCAGCGCCGACCTCGTCAGGCCGCTTGAGTTGAGGCGGTACCGTGCGGCAGATGCGGCGAATCGTCGACGGCGCCAGCGCCGGGGTCGTTATAGATCGCCAGATCCAGCTTGCCTTCGCTCCTGGCCACAATTGATGAGACCGCGGCATCGCCGGACACATTGACCGCCGTGCGAATCATGTCGAGCAGTCGGTCAACGCCGAGAATCAGGCCGATGCCTTCGATCGGCAGTCCAACCTGCGAGAACACCATTGACAACATGATCAGGCCGACGCCGGGCACACCGGCGGTGCCAATCGAGGCCAGAACCGACATCAGGATCACCGTCAGGTAGCCGGTCAGGCCCAACTCGACGCCATAGATGTTGGCGATGAAGACGGTGGCCACGCCTTGCATGATTGCGGTGCCGTCCATGTTGATGGTTGCTCCGAAGGGCACCGTGAACGAAGCGACCGAGTTATCGACGCCAAGCCGTTTGGTCACCGTACGCAGAGTGACCGGAATGGTTGCATTGGAGCTCGACGTGCTGAACGCAAACACCTGCACATTGCGAATCTTTTTGAGAAACGTGGTGACGCTGAGGCCGGAGAAGATCTTCAGCACCAGCGACAAGGTCACGAACAGGTGGAACATCAGAATCGCAATCAGGACGATGACATAGCCGATCAGTTGACCAAGCAGGTCGAGGCCGAGATTGGCCATTGCCCTGGCGAGCAGGCAGAACACCGCATAGGGCGCAACGGCCATGATCAGGCCGACCATTTTCATCATGACTTCGTTCAGCGTTTCGATCATCGAGACCAGCGGTTCGGCCCGCTTGCCCACCATCAGAATGCTGATGCCGAGCAGAATCGTGAAGAAGATGATGGAGAGCATCTCGCCTTGCGCCATCGCGCTGACCGGATTGGTCGGCACGATGTTGGTCAGGACTTGACTGAGCGGTGGTGCAGCCTTGCCGCTGAACTCACTGGCGCTTTCTACACTCATGCCGGTGCCGATACCCGATAAAACGGCAAAGCCGATTGCCGAAGCGACGGCAATCGCGGTCGTCAGCATGTACAGAAAGAATGATTTGGTGCCGATGCGGCCAAGCAATTTGACGTCGCCAATGCCACATACGCCGCAGATAAGCGAAAACAAGACTAATGGAACCACCAGCATCTTCAAGGCGTTGACGAACAGTTTGCCAATGACTTCGAAGGCACCATCAACCAGATAAAAATTGATGAAGGAGCCCTCGGCATTGAGGCCGAGAAGATTGATGCCGATGCCGACCACTATGCCGAGTGCCATCCCCAACAGGACCTTGGTGGTTAATGTCATGCGTGATTCCTCTACTTTAGTCTGAGCTGTGCAGTGTGTTTGATTGAGCCTGGCCATTGGCGTTTGCGCGATTGCGCAAGGCCCTGGCAAGCCGGTGCCACATCGCTTGTGCGCGGTGTTGACTGGCGCAGGTTATTGCAAGTTTTGTTTACAGACCAGAGCTTTGCCGCCCGTATTGGCGAAATTGAGGGCAAGCCTTTAGTGTTCAGGGATAACCCTTGGAGATGTCCATCAGGAGAGTGCGCAGTACATCAAGCACGACCCGTATACAGCGCCTGAACGAAAAAAACCCGGCCAGTGCGGCGCACTTGCCGGGTTCGAAAAAGCCGGTTGAACCGGCAATCCTTGAAGTAACTGCGTTTGCGTCAGCGCAGATTAATGCAATTGGCATAGTAGGTCGTGGTGGCGGGCCAGTCGCTGAACACGCCGATTACGCCAACGTCACGGGCCAGCACATCGAGTGCGGTCAGCATGTCGCCATCATTGTTGATGGCGTCTTTGGCGGTCGAGTAGTAGTAGCCGCCGCCGTTGGCCAGCGGACCGGAGCGCTCGAACGACCAGGCGATGATGTCCAGACCGGCTTCGCGGGCTTGCTTGGCGTATTCGGAAGGGACGATCTTGCCGTTGTTGTCCACGGCCAGCAGCATGAAGATGGGCGGCGCGATGATGTTCATGCCGGCATCGGCGAGCGCTTGCATGCTTGGGTTGAAAGTGGTCGGATCGGCCGGGTCGAGCGGCGGCGTCATGCCGTCACGACCGTCCAGAAACACGGCTTGCTTGCCAAAGCGCGGTTCGTTGCGCAGCCAGTACAACACATCTTCAGGATTGAATGACTGGGGATAGACATTGCGGGCCGGGACGGCGGCCAGACGATATTCATCGATCATCTGCTGCGCGTACTGGGCCTGCGTGTAGGTGCCCTGGAAGGGCATCTCGACCGACGCCGACTTCAACTCGGGCGTCATCTTCACATCCAGTTCCTTGAACAACTCGATGCTTTCGCGATGGCTGAGCAAGGTACCGCTGCTTGCGTACAGATCGGTGCGATAGGCGGCGGTGCCCCCGAGATACTCCTTGACGGTGGTGGCGTTCGGGTTGGAAGCGTCCATCTTGCCCTTGAGTGTCTTGAACTCGGCCAGGGTGATGTCGCTGGTACAGCACTGGGCGCTGGCCTTGGTGCCGGCGAGCGGATCAGCCGGCGTGAACGGCTTGGTGCATTTGGCAGCCAGCGGCGTGTCCAGAATATTGGTTGTCGTATGCAGGTCGCACTGCGAATGGCGGCAGACCAGTTCCCGGTCTTTGGTGAAGGTAACGTCGCATTCGATGATGCCGGCTCCCATGCGGGCGGCTGCCCGGTACGACTCGACCGTATGCTCGGGGAACTGCAAGGGCGCGCCGCGATGGCCGATTGAAAAATCGGTCTTGGTGAACGGGCCCTTGGCGCAACTGCTCAGCTTGTCCTTGAGTACCGAGTCATCCATGTCGCGAACCAGATGGAACGGACGGGGACCGAGTTGCACCGGCAACTCGGCGCCGGCTTGCGTCTGGTGGTGGCGGCCGCCGCGATCATGATGGCTGCGGTCTTGTCTGGCTTCGGTGGCGCAAGCGCTGGTTGCTGCGACCAGCAAAACAGCGGTAATGCCTGAACGGGCAAGGTCGCCGAGCCTGGCTGCAACCGGGTTGCGTTTGGGGGGCATGGGGGGATATGCCTTGCTGACGGCACGAAACATGGATCACTCCTCTCTGTTTGGGTATCGGTCGGTGCATCAAGGTACGATGCCAATGTGACAGGGCGTTGGCAGAATGCGTCCTTTTTGTACGTTGTTTCGTCGGAAGCCTTCACGTGTCAGTTCATCCTCCAAGCAGTATCCACCAGACAGACGCTCCCGGCGAATACTGGTTTGCCGAAGGCTGCTTCATTCTTGAATGCCTGAACCATCCGGCCGAGCCCGCAGTGTCGGTGGCGCGCGCGCGCGTCCTGCCGGGGTCGACCACCCGTTGGCACCGATTGCACGGCATCACCGAGCGTTATGTGATTCAGGCCGGCCATGGCACGGTGGAGGTGCAAGACCTGCCACCGACCCGGGTCGGCCCCGGCGCGGTCGTCATCATCGCGCCCGGTGCGGCGCAGCGGATTCATAACGAGGGTAGCGAAGATCTGATCTTTCTGGCCGTGTGTACCCCGCGTTTTGTGCCCGACTGTTATGAGTCGGTAGACGGTCCGGGCCGCGCTTGAAACGTCAAACAAGGCGGCTGAACAAGGGCTGTCAAAACGTTAGCGATAACGGCTCTGGGGCTCCTGCGGCGCATGGTGCGCCTCGCACCACAACGGCTGACCACTAGCTGCCCGGTGCCGCCCGTCCGTCTGCAGCACCTGCGAACCCCTGAACGGCGTTTCCACAATGGAGGCTATTCCCGTTCATCGAGGTTCTTCTGTGCGCCCGTCACTGCCTGACCGATTTCAATTTACCTGCCTGCCGATTATCGTGCTGGCGACCGCCTTGTCCGGCTGCGGCGATCTGTTTGGCTCTGATGATGAGGGCGTGGACGACCTGGTGGCCAAGGGCAATGCCGCCGAGATTCGAGCCGAGGCGGTGACCGAGCTGAACACGGCGGAAACCGATGAGCCTGCCGATCCGCTGTCCAATGCGGCGCTCAAGGCAACCAATGCGGCCCGTGCCGCCGGTCAGACCTGTGGTGACGAATTCTATCCGCCGGTGGGGCCGGTGAAATGGCAACCGCAGGTGGCCCATGCTGCACTGATGGAAACCGAGTGGATGCAGCAGAACAATACCTTCGGTCATGCGTGGGAGGACGGCACGAGAGTCGGTGACCGACTGACCCGCGCCGGTTACCCGTGGCGCCTCGCCGATGAGAATATTGCTGCTGGCTTCGGTACGCTCGACAAGGCGATGCAGGCCTGGATCGACAGCCCGCCGCATTGTCGGGCACTGATGCGCGGTGATGTGTCGGTGGTTGGTATTGCCGCACTGGCCGGCACGGAAAGCAATACCTACAGTGCTTACTGGACAATGGTGCTGGCCGACCCCTTCTGAGGCCGGCGCAGCAGCACCGATCGACCCGTCAGGGCGTCTGACGAGCCAGATACTCCTGATCGATGCCTGGCAATGGTTCGTCATTGATGGCGGCTTCGAAGGCCTGCAGGCGCTTGTGAATCGACATCAACTCGACGATTGTGGTCCAGGAGTTGATCAGGTACTGGAATGAATTTTCCACCCGACTGAACGCGGCCAGAATCTGCTGCATCACGCCCCAGGTAAACGACGCGGCAATGATGGCCGGTGCCATCGCGATGTAAGGCACCATGACGCCAGCCTGCAGATACCCATAGCGCACCACGTTGAAGTAAAGGTAGTGGAAATACAGGCGAAAGTAGTTCTTGCGCACATTGTGGAACAACTCGGTTACGGTCGGCGGTTGCGCCCGATCGGCATGGTCTTCACCGAGCACGAGTTCTTTCCGGTAGGCCGCCTCGACACGCTGGTTGCGAAATTGCAGGCCGGGCAGGTAGATGCCGGTCAGGGCCAGCAGCGCGGTACCGAATACTGACCACAATATTGCCACCACCACCAATGCCTGCGGAATGGCGCCGATGATGGGCAACTCCTGAACGAAGCTGGACAAACCCCACAGAATCGGCAGAAAGGCGATCAGGGTCATCACCGCGTTGATCAGGCGCACGCCCAGACTTTCCATGATGGCGGCAAAGCGCATCGTGTCTTCCTGAATCCGCTGCGAGGCCCCCTCGATGTGGCGTACCCGTTCCCACATCGACATGTAGTAGTCGTTCATCGCGGTGCGCCAGCGAAACACGAAGTGGCTGGTAAAAAAGTCCACCAGTACGGACAAGGTGATGGAGAACAAGGCCAGCTTGGCGAAGGTGATCCACTGCGCGTAGTACTGATCGCCGGTAATGCTGCCCGGCTTGGACAGCGCCAGTTGCAGCAAGTCGTAAAACGAACGAAACCAGGCATTGATCCATACATCGATCTGCACCTGAAACCAGATGGTGAAGATGATCAGTGCCGAGCCCAGCACCGACCAGCGTGACCACGGGTGCGGTGAGAACCAGAGCCAGAACGCAATGAACAGAAAGTACACAACCGCCTGGTATTGATAGAACCAGAAGGTTTCGGCCTGGTCGGCCTGGGTCTGTGCGGCGATTTGTGCAGCGCTTGGTTCGGCGTTGGCGGCGGCCGGCTTGTCGGCATCGGCATTGGTGTCTGCATCCGCATCTGCGTCAGCACCTGCGGCGGTATCGGCTGCGGGCGGTGTGGCCGGGGTTGGCGCGGGCTCGGCCACTTGGGCGGGATAGCCAAAGCCGAAGGTCTCGCCGACACTGAACTGGCGTCCAAGGTCCTGGACGACGGTGAACCAGAGCACTACGCAAAACAGTGCCCAGACGGCAAACGACAGGAAGAACAGCTTGGGGCGGGGGAAAAACGAATGGAACATTGACAGGCACCTTGCCGGAACGGTCGAAACACGGGGCGCCGGTCATCCGCCCCATCGAACCGATGAGGCAGACCCTGGCGCCGCATTTATCGGGCGATTATCCGGCTTAACGGTGCCGACCGGGGCGGATCAGCTTGTCAACTGTGGCTTAAGCGACGGTTCAGTCTTCGTGCCAGAGAATGTTCTTGTCGACCTGGGCGATGTCGGTAAGGCCGCAGAAAGCCATCGACAGATCCAGCTCTCGATGAATGATTTCGAGGCAGCGCGTGACACCCGCCTCGCCCATCGCGCCCAGCCCCCACAGGAAGGGGCGGCCAATATAAGTGCCTTTGGCGCCCAGCGCCGTCGCGCGCAGTACATCCTGGCCGCTGCGAATGCCGCCATCCATGTGCACCTCGATCTGGTCGCCGACCGCACGCACGATGCTGGGCAAGACCTTGATGCTTGAGGGCGCCCCGTCGAGCTGACGGCCGCCGTGGTTGGACACGATCAGCGCGTCGGCGCCGCTGTCCACGGCCCGTTGCGCGTCTTCGACCTCGGCGATGCCTTTGAGGATGATCTTGCCGCCCCAGAGCTTTTTGATCCAGGCCACATCGTCCCAGTTCAGACTTGGGTCGAATTGGCCGGCGGTCCAGGCCCCCAGCGACCCCATGTCGGTGATCCCTTTGACATGGCCGACGATATTGCGGAACTCACGCCGCTTGGTTTGCAGCATGCCCATTGCCCAGCGAGGCCGGCGCGCAATGTCGAGCAGATTCATCAGGGTCGGCTTCGGCGGTGCCGACAAGCCGTTGTAGATGTCCTTGTGGCGCTGCCCCATGATCTGCAGATCGAGGGTGATGACCAGTGCCGAGCATTTGGCCTTCCTGGCGCGCTCGATCAGCCCGGCGATGAAGTCGCGATCACGCATTACGTACAACTGAAACCAGAACGGCTTGCTGGTGGCCTGCGCAATGTCTTCAATGGAGCAGATGCTCATGGTGGACAGCGTGAACGGAATCCCGAAGCGCTCGGCGGCGCGGGCCGCCAGGATTTCCCCATCGGCGTGCTGCATGCCGGTCAGACCGGTCGGGGCAATGGCCACCGGCATGGCGACGTCCTGGCCAATCATTTGCGTCTTGAGCGAGCGATGTTCGATATCAACCGCAACCCGTTGGCGAAACTTGATCTGGCTGAAGTCTTCGCTGTTGGCCCGGTAAGTGCTCTCGGTCCAGGACCCGGAGTCACAATAGTCGTAGAACATGGTCGGGACCCGCCGCTTGGCGAGTTTGCGAAGGTCTTCGATGCACGCAATGGGTTTTGGCACGATAAGTCTCACTAATGAACAGACAAGGCGGGCCAACGCTGTGCGGGTCCGCAGATGACAATGGCAACAGGCGCCTGAATGGTACCGGGCTGGCGGTGCCACGGGCTGACGACGCGGCAGGCCGGTCGATGCGTGGTGCCCGGCTGCGATTGGCGCATCAATTGGTGACGAACCAACGGCCGGTCGCGCAATCAATGGCGTAAGGCGAAAAAGGTCGCTATTGTGCGTATTTTAGCCGCGTGCGGCAGACTACCCCAATGAAGCCGGCGTTATTGCGGATCTTGCTCATTGCCTTGCTGGTGGCGGTGCAGTTGGTGACGATGATGGTTGTTCTATACGGCATGCGTGACAGCACTGCCGAGCGTTTCGTCGTCAATTCGCAAGACAGTCTCGGTCGGCTTGCCGATCTGGTTACCGAAGAGATCGGCGGGTTTCTGGTGCCGGCCAAAACGACGATTGAACTGACTGGGCAACTGGCTCTTGACGGGGCGATCGATCCGGTTGATCCGGTCGCGATGCAGCGCTACATGCTGGCCCAACTCAAGGCCAATCCGACCTTTCACGCCCTGGTCATGGGCTATCCGGATGGTCGGATGCTCGCTGTGCAGCGCGAGGCCGAGGGCTTCGCCACCTGGTTGTTTGCCACGCCCGACAGTGGCGCGACCGGTCAGCATGCGGTTTTCGGCAATGATCTGAAGCTGATCAGCAGCCAGGAGTGGCGCAAGCCCGCACCGTTCGATCCTCGTCTGCGCCCCTGGTACCGCCATGCCCGGGCCAAGTCCGGCCTGACCTGGACCGATCCGTATATCTTTGAGCCGGCGCAGCAGGCCGGCATCACCGCGGCGGCGGCCATCGAGACGGCCAGTGGCGCCGATGCCGGCGTGTTCGGCGTCGATATCGAAACCCGGGCCCTGTCCAATTACGTGGCCCGTATTCCGGCCGTGCAGCAGGGCACGGCGGCGATGGTCGATCGCGAGGGCCATCTGATCGCGATGTCGGCCCGGCCGCGCCCGGACAGTCTGGTCGATCAGTCGCGCTTGCCTCGGCTTGAAGAGGTGGCCGGTCAGCCGTTGCAGGATTTGTTCGACAAGCACCGCCGGATGCAGGGCCAGCGCGAAGCCAGCGCGGCGACGCTCGCGCTCGACACGCTCGCGCCGCGCTCGCCACCGACCGCCGAGCGCAACGTAGTGCGATTCACCAGTGAAGGGATTGACCGGATCGGGCTGGTGTTGCCGGTGTCGGTATTTGGTGATCGGCCGAGCTGGCAGTTGATCGTGCAAACACCGGTGACCGGCATGACCAGCCAGGTCACCGCCTTGTTTGAAGAACAGGTGCCTACGCTCGGTCTGCTGATTGTGCTGCCGGGTCTGTTGTCGGTGGTTGGCGTGCTTACCTTGACC
>CAXBNM010000039.1:0-19304 GCA_963976885.1 uncultured Burkholderiaceae bacterium | reverse complement strand
GACGCCGGGGCTCTGTGGGCCGGTGACCATGAAAAGATTGGGCAAACCGGCCACCATCAGGCCCAGATAAGTACGCGGTCCGTCCCGCCACTTGTCTTGCAACGTCACGCCGGCCGGGCCGCGGATATCGATTTCACGCAGCGCCCCGGTCATGGCGTCGAAACCGGTGGCAAAGACCACCGCATCGAACTCGTAAGCGGCCTGGGCAGTGCTCAGGCCCGTTTTGGTAAAGCGTTCGATGGGCGCGGTCTTGACGTCGACCAGCGTAACGTTGCCGCGATTGAAGGTTTCGAAGTAACCGGAATCGAGAATCAGCCGTTTGGCGCCGATCGGGTGATCGGTCGGGCACAGCAATTCGGCTACGGCCGGATCGTTGACGATGCCGCGGATCTTGTTGCGCACAAATTCGGCGGCCGTTTCATTGGCTTGCGCATCGGTCAGCAGGTCTTTATAGGCATACAGAAAGCTGATCTGACCACCGTTCTGCCATTTGTATTCATAAGCCGCCTCACGGTCCTCGGCCGACACCTCCATGGCGCAGTGCTCGGGCGGCGGGTAACCGGAAATGCCGAACGGCGTGGCATAGGCGGCCTCGCGCCGCTCGGGGTAGTTGGCTTTATGGGCGCGGTCTTTGGCCTCTGGCGTAGCCGCATTGCGCGCCGGCAGAATGAAATTGGCCGTGCGCTGAAACACGGTCAGGTGCGCAGCCTGCCGGGCAATCAGCGGGATCGACTGCACCCCCGACGACCCGGTGCCAATGACAGCGACCCGCTGGCCGCTGAAGTCGACCCCTTGATGGGGCCACATGCCGGTGTGATACCACTGCCCCTGAAAATCGGCCAGACCGGGATAGTCGGGCGTGCGCGGCGTGGACAGATTGCCGGTAGCCATCACACAGTACCGGGCGCTGATGGTTTCGCCGTTGGCCATGGTCAGGGTCCAGCACGACCGCTCCTCATCGAACTCGGCGCTGCTGATGCGGGTATTGAACGTGATGCTGCGTCGCAGATCGAAGCGTTCGGCCACATGGTTCAGATAGGCAAGGATTTGCTCTTGCGTGCCGTAGCGCTCGATCCAGCGCCACTCCTGCTGCAAATCGTCGGAGAATGAATAGGAATACTCCAACGATTCGACGTCACAGCGGCACCCCGGATAGCGATTCCAGTACCAGGTGCCGCCAACATCGCCGCCGGCCTCAAAGGCCTGCACCGTAAAGCCGGCACCGCGCAGTTTATGAATCGCGTACAGGCCCGCTACGCCGGCGCCCACAATCGCCACATCGAGAACGGCAGCCATCTTTGTGCTGTCTTGCATCGTCATCTCGGATCTCTTTCTGTCTCTGTTTTTTCAGCATCATACCGGCAACCGGGCGACGGTATGTGCAACAGGCAAGCCCCCTGTCCTTGCTGCGCGCTGTGGTGCGGGTCGGAGCCCGGTATCACCCGTGGTCGATACGGCAGACATGTATCAAACGTAAAGGATTGATGCACCAGCAGGAGATTGATGCGTCTTGATTGTCGTCAGAACGGCATACGTTATCTATTAGCACGCAGCTGTCTTCGGTCACTCTTTGTAATGACGTCCAGGCATTTAGCACGATTGACCACCATCTTGTCAGGTTGCTATGGTCACAACCGAAATTGCGCCGGCCAGCCCGCCCGCACCGAGCCTGCTGACCGCCTGGAGTTCGATGTATGACCAACGACAGCGTGCATCCCAACGATGCCCCTGCCACTGCACTACCGCCTGGCGACAACCTCATCACCGCACTGCAAGCGCAGGCTCGTGCCAATCCACACGCTGTTGCCATTGAAATACAAGGCCGTTCTCGCCACGACGTCCGACAGTTCACCCGCCAGCAACTGGTCAGGCTTTATCAGCGCTTCGCCCAGCAACTGCTGCGCGTGTCCGCGCCGGGCGAGCGTGCGCTGATTGCCGGCACCACCGAAATCGAGTTTCTGATCGCCTATCTCGGATGCCTGGCGGCCGGTATCACCGCAGTGCCCATCGCGCCACTTCGGCGAGCCCGGCATCTGCATACACTTGAACGCGTTGCCCGCGACGTGCAGCCTGCCGTTCTGATCACCACCTCAGGGCTCCCCGACGCCGCATGGCTCGCCCAGCTGCAGCGCCAACACCCCGGTCTTGTTCATCTCGATCTGGATGGGCAACACGCAGACCCCGCACCGATTACCGATAGCTTGCCGCAGCCCGACAACCCACTGGCCTTTCTGCAATACAGCTCTGGTTCGACCGCTGCGCCCAAGGGAGTCTTGGTTTCGCACCGGAACTTGCTGCAGAACCTGACGCGCATCATTTCCCGCTATGAGCTGACCGCATCCGATCGCTGCGTCAGCTGGTTGCCGGCCTTTCATGACATGGGGCTTACCGGCGGCTTGCTGGTGCCCTTGCTGTTGGGCGCACCGTGCCGAATCATGACGCCGGCAAGTTTTCTGAGCAATCCGTTGCGCTGGCTGCAAGCTGTCGCCGACAGCCGTGCCACGCTGACAGCCGCGCCCAACTTTGCGTTCGACTTATGTGTCGATCGCATCGGGCCCGATGCAACAGCCGGGCTCGATCTCAGCGCTTTGCGCTGCGCCTGGATTGGCGCCGAACCAGTACGGCAGGCCACCATTGACCGCTTTGCACGCGTGTTCGCCGCAACCGGATTCCGGCCCGAAGCCTTCAAGCCGAGCTACGGTCTGGCCGAGGCCGTGTTATTCGTTTCTGGTGCCACCGCTTACCAGCCCCGGCAGTCCGCAGCGACGCCGACGGATGCCAACGGGTTGCCGCTCGTTGCGCACGGCCCTGCAGATCAAGGGATCGTCATTGTTGATCCGCTCAGCGGCGAGCCAGTCGGGGCAGAACACGCCGAAGGGGAAATCTGGGTGGCGGCTGAACTGGCCGCCAGTGGCTACTGGGGCCAACCGCAGGCAAGCGCAGCCGTGTTCAACGCCCGCCTGTCGCGCAGCCCCGAACAAGGCTATCTGCGCACCGGCGATACCGGGCTGATTTGTCGTGGGCAGTTGTATGTCACGGGTCGGCTCAGCGATTTGATAATTGCGCGCGGCCGCAATCATCATCCGCAAGACCTGGAGCACAGCGCGGCGGCCGTGTGTGCGGCTCTGAGCAGTACCGGCATTGCTGCGTTTGCCTGGCCGCCGCCCGACGGGGCAACGGTTGGACTGGTCTGCGAACTCGGTCGCTCGGCAATGCGCCAACTCGACCCGCGCGACCTGGCCCGGCAGATCAGTCAGGCCATTACCCGCAACCACGAATTGCAGGTGGCCAGAATCGCCTTCGTCAAGCAAGGCAGCCTGCCCCGCACCAGCAGCGGCAAGCCCCGGCGTCGGATCGCCGCGCAAGCCATGGTCGAGCAAACGCTGGCGCCCTGGTTTGTCTGGCCCGAGCAGCGGCCTGCCGCCGCAGCCTCAGCCGAAGCACTGACAACCGAAGCCCCGACAACACCGCCGCAGCACGAGTTGATGAGCTTCGTACTGGCTACCATCGGCGAGCACTTGCGTGAGTTTGACGGTGAGTTGACGGCAGCCACGCCAATCAACACGCTGGGCCTCGATTCGCTGCATGCGGCCAATCTGAAATTTGTCCTGGAACAGAAGACCGGCCACGCCATCCCCGTCGAGATGTTCTTTGACGACTCAACGATTGGTCAGCTGTGCGCGTCGGCAGGCACCCCCGCCGTTGCGACAATGCCTCCAACGCAAGCGGCCGCGCCGGTGAACTCACCGGCAGCACAGGCAACGACAAGCGTCACCTCGCCAGACAGCGTCACCGCCGCCACGCCGGCGCGCACGCCTGATCTGCAATTCAGTCTGATGTACTTCTCGAGCGATGCCGACAGCGCTTCTGCCGATCGCTACCAGCTCGTGCTGGACGGCGCACGGTTTGCCGACACCCACGACTTTCATGCGGTCTGGCTGCCCGAGCGCCATTTCCATGCGTTTGGCGGCTTGTACCCGAGCCCGGCCGTCCTGGCCGCCGCGCTGGCCCCCATCACCTCGCGCGTGCGTCTGCGTGCCGGCAGCGTGGTATTGCCGATGCATCATCCGATGACCGTCGCCGAACAATGGTCAATGGTCGACAACCTCAGCGGGGGCCGGGTCGATCTGGCGCTCGCGGCGGGTTGGAACCCCAATGACTTCGTTCTTGCGCCGGCACAGTTTGCGCCGCGCAATGAATTGTTGCGCGAGGGTATCGAGCAACTGCGCGCGCTGTGGCACGGCGATTCGATCAGCGCCCGCAATGGCCACGGTGTCGGGCACAAGGTTCGTTTGTATCCGCGCCCGGTACAGGCCGAACTGCCGCTATGGCTGACCTGCAGCGGCAGCATCGAGCGCTTTGAACAAGCCGGCGCAAGCGGCGTCAATGTGCTGACCGCGCTGCTCTTTCAGCACACTGACGAGTTGGCGCAGAAAATTCGCGCCTATCGCGCCGCCCGTGAGCGCCATGGCTTTGACCCCGCCACCGGCATCGTTACGCTGATGATGCACACCTATCTTGGCAGCAGCGACGAGCAAGTGCGAGCCACCGTGCGCACCCCGTTTACCGCCTACCTGGAAAGCTCGGTCGATCTGTGGGCGCAAGGCGATACCCGCTTGGCTGAACTGACTGCGCCAGAGAAGGAGCAAGTTCTGGCCTACGCGTTCGAGCGTTACTACCGACGCAGTGCCTTGTTCGGCACCCCTGAACAATGTTTGCCCCGCGTCGCCGAGTTGCAGGCCGCTGGCATCAATGAAATTGCCAGCCTTATTGATTTCGGCATTGCCCACCAACAAGCGCTGGCCGGTCTCGATCAGTTGCATCGACTCAAAACGCTGGTCGGCGCTGCAGACACCACACCGCAACGGACCGATCAGGCAAGTCGACCAGCGGCGGTCGCAGGGACGCCACCTGAGGCGCATCAACACGCTCAGACCAGCACATGGCCGCGTCCTGCCTCGCCCCGTCCGGTCAGCGTTCGATCCCGCCCAGAGCATTCGCCCGCAACCGACCCGAACCATGCGGGCGCTGTCCTGTTGACCGGCGCCACCGGCTTTCTTGGCGCGCATGTGCTGGCGGAACTGCTCGCCGAGCCCGAGCGGCGGGTTTATTGCCTTGTGCGCGCCCGTGACAACAACCAGGCCGCCGCCCGCATTCGGGCGGCTCTGCTTGTCCACGAATGCTGGCAACCCGGATTCGCCGACCGGATCACCGCCATCGCCGGCGATCTGACCCAGCCGGCGTTCGGCCTGAGCAAACCGGACTACCGCGCGCTCCAGCAATCGGTCCACCGGATCATCCATGCCGCCGCGCAGATGAATCTGCTCGCCACCTACGATACCCTGGCGCCGGTCAATGTGGGCGGCACCGCCAGATTACTGCGCTTTGCCGAACAAGCCCCCGACTGCGCCATGCATTTTGTGTCCAGCAGTGCCGTGTTTCGCACCGGTTACGAGCACCACGAAACCGTTTCCGAAAGCAACCGCCCGCATGGGGGGCCGCACTGGCCGGCCGCACTGGCACGCACCAAATGGGAAGCCGAGTTGCTGGTCTGGCAGGCCGCCGACAACGGTCTGGCGGTCAACGTCTTTCGACCCGCGCCGATGCTGCCGTCCCCACCGCGAGCCCATGCCCCTGGCAGCGGCTATCAACAACGCTTCATCGCATGCTGCGTTGCTCTTGGCGCGCTGCCGGCAACTGACGACTCCTTTCCGGTCTGTCCGGTCGATCATGTTGCGGGCGCCATCGTACGGCTTGGCGACGAGCCATTCCTGACCGGCCAGGCCTTTCATCTGCTCGACCCGGCACCGCTCGCCATGACCGACTTGCCGGCCATTCTCAATGCCGCCGGTTTTCCCGTCACGTTGCTGCCCGCCCCGCAATGGCGCGCGCGCCTTGCCGATGTGGCCGAATCAGGCATTGGCAGCGCCGCCGAGGCCGCCCGCGTGCTGCTGATGATTCAGAGCCAGCGCCATGCAACGGAATCGGGTCGTTTACTCAACGGCGGCCTGCCCCGTCTCAACGACGCCCGAACCAGGGCGCAACTGACGCATCTGGGCGTGCACTACCACTGCGATCGGCGTGCATTGATTGCCCAATGCATTGCCGCGCTGCGATCAACAACTGCGCACGCACCGGAAACACTTTCGAGCGACACGGAGAACTGAATGCAGATCATGGGTCTGGCCGGCGGCCTGAACAGCCCAAGCGACAACCGCTTTCAATTCCCCTGGTTCTTTCATGACGGTGCGGCCGTGTTGCTTACCGATGGCCAACCCGGATTCGCGGTCGAAGAGGAGCGACTCAACCGGATCAAACACAGTACCTGCTTTCCGATTCAAGCCATCACGGCGGCGCTCGACCATGCCGATCTCGAACTGAGCGAGATCGATTACTTCGCCTACTACTTTGCTGAATCCTATCTGGACGCGGTGCTGTCGGTGTACTACCACCAGCACCCGGAACTCGGACCGGCGCGGCCTGTGCGCGAGCTTATCGACGCGCACTTTCAAGCCCGCTTCGGACAAAGTGTGAGCACCCGGCTGCGCTTCATCAATCATCACCTGTGCCATGCCGCCAGCGCCTTTTATCCGTCCGGCTTCGACCGCGCATTGGTGCTGGTTGCTGACGGCATGGGCGAGCATGTTTCGATGAGCATCTACGATGCCGATGCGCAAGGGCTGCACAAACTGAGCAGCTTCGACACCTACGATTCGCCCGGTCTGTTCTATCTTGCTGTCACCGAACATCTCGGCTACGCATTGTTTGACGAATACAAACTGATGGGCCTGGCCCCCTACGGCGACGCGACACGCTGGCAGCACTTGTTTGACGAATGCTGTCAGTTGCTGCCCGATGGCCGGTATCGGGTTTCCCGCAAGGCACTGACCGCACTGCTGAACCGCTTGTGCCCGCCACGCAGCGCCGGCGCCCCGCTGACCCAATGCCACCGCGACATCGCGGCCGCCGCGCAGGCAACACTTGAACGCATGTTGCTGCATGTCTGTCGGCACTGGCAACACGAGACCGGCCACCAGGCGATCGCGCTGGCTGGCGGCGTCGCCCACAACTGCACCTTCAATGGCCGGCTGCTGCGCGAACGGCTGTTCAAGCAGGTCTATGTGCAACCGGCGGCTCATGACGCCGGTTGTGCGCTGGGCGCCGCCTTGCACCTGGCCCGCGAACACCACGAAGCCCCATTGCAGCGGCGCATCGGACCATTCCTTGGCACCGCGATCGAACGCGGTGCCGACTTGCGCCGGCAACTGGCGCGCTGGGATGCTCTGGTCACGGTGAGCCAACCCGCCGCCCTGCTCCAGACAACCGCCGAACGCCTGGCGGCCGGGCAGACCGCCGGCTGGGTCCAGGGGCGTTCGGAGTTCGGCCCGCGCGCGCTCGGCCATCGCAGCATTCTGGCCGACCCGCGCCCGGCCACGCATCGTGACAAGGTCAATCGCATCGTCAAGCAGCGCGAAGGCTTTCGCCCCTTCGCGCCGGCGGTGCTTGAAGGCTCCCTGACTGATCTCTATGACATTCCGGCCACCGCAACCAGCTACGAGGCCATGACTTACACCGTCGCCACGCGCTCCGGCCATGGTGAGCAACTCGCTGCCGTCACCCACACCGACGGCAGCGCCCGCGTGCAATCCGTGGTGCGGGCCGAGCAACCGTTGTTCTGGTCGCTGATCGACACGTTCCGACAACTCACCGGCGTCCCGGTGTTGCTGAACACCTCATTCAACAATCATGTCGAACCAATTGTCGACAGTGTCGACGATGCGCTGGCCTGTTTTCTGACCACCGGCCTGGACTTTCTGGTCATCGGCGAATTCCTGATCGAAAAGCGTGGCGATACAAGCCGCGCATTAACGCACTGCAGGGTCCGGTTGCCGCCCTTCATTCAACTCAACACGCTCAACGACGGGTTTGAACTGCGGCATCGCTACCGCCGCACGCACGTGCGCGTCTCGGCCATTGCTGCAGCCTTGCTCGGCGCCGGCCATGCGCAAGCCATCGGCAAGCAACCCGCTTTCACACAACTGGCGCGCGACCAGTCGGCCGCGGTATTGACCGAACTGTTCGGGCTCTGGTCCGAGCGCTTGATATGCTTCGACCATGAATCACCCGCCTGCTGAACAGTCCCCATCGCCAGCCATGCAGACTCAAACGCCTGCCAGACGCCCCGTCCATTGCCGCCGCTCGTGGCTGTTTTTACCCGGTGCCGATGAAGCGGCGCTGCTGGCGGGCCCATCCAGCCAGGCCGATGTATTGATGCAGGAGTTCGAAGACTTCACGACACCGGCCAACCGTCCGCAGGCACGTCGCCTGGCGCCGACAGTCATCGACCAATGGCGGCGGGCCGGCGTGCTCTGCGCAGTGCGGATCAATCCGCTGGACAGCGTAGACGGACCGGCCGATCTTGCGGCGGTCATGGCTGCCCGACCCGACATCATTGCGATGCCTAAAGTGAACGAGGCCGCGCAGATCGTACGCCTCGACCAGGCAATCGGGCGCCTCGAGAGCGTCCACGGCATTGCCACAGGCAGCACCGAAATCCTGCCAAACATCGAATCGGCCAGAGGCTTGGTCAACCTGGCCGCCATTGCCGCGGCCAGCGAGCGCGTCAACGCCTGTCTGCTGGCCTCTGAAGATCTGGCCACCGACCTGGGTGCCGAGCGCCACCCCGATGCGCTTGAGCTGGCCTACGCGCGGCAACGCTTCTTGCTGGAATGCCGGGCCGCCGGCGTCGAGGCCGTTGACTTCCCCTACACCTGGTCTTCTGGCACGGACGTGCTAATTGACGAAATCAACACCGCCAGACGCTTCGGCTTTCGTGCCAAGAGTTGCGTGCATCCGCCTCATGCCGCACTGATCAATCAGCATCTGAGCCCATCGCAGGCCGATGTCGACCAGGCGATGCGTCTGGTGGCGGCCTTCGAGCAGGCCCGCGCCGACGGCCGCGAAAGAGTCTTGCTTGATGGTTCGCTGGTCGATTTGCCCACCTACACCCATGCGACGCGCCTGCTGGCCCGGCACCGCCAATTGCAGGACTGGGCCGGCTAGGCCGCGCCGGTGGCGTCTGGCGCGCCGGTCGAGTCGCTCTCATCAACGCCGAGCAATGTGCGCAACTCGGCCAGATCCCTCTCGAGTCGCTCGATCCGGGCTTCGAGCGCACCGACCCGGCTCTGCTCGGCGGCCGCGCCCGACACGGCGGCAACCGCACCGGCTGGTGCCGCCATCGCTACTTCGCCACTCAACAGGTGCGCCCAGCGTGACTCGCGCGATCCGGGCTGTCTGGCCAGCCGGGTCACCAAAGCCCCCGACGAGCGCGCCGCCAACTCGTCGAGAAAGGCTTCAACGGATGAGTTATCGACAAATTCATACCAGCGCTGACTGTTGGCACGCAATTCAGCCACTGTTTGCGGTCCGCGCAACACCAGCACGGCTAAAAGAATCATGCCATTGACCGGCACCTGCAATTTGCGCACGGCGTTGTGTTCATACCGCAGCACCCGGGAACCGGAGGTTTCAATCACCCAGTCGTGTTGCCGCAACTCGGCCAGGGCCTGCAAAACATCCTGATCCGACAGGTTCATCACCGGCTCGCGCGCCGTTTTCTGATTACAACCACTGACCAACGCCGCCAGGGACAAGGGATAGGAGTCAGGCACGGTACGCTGCTTTTCCATCAGGACAGCTACGATACGGGCCTGTTCAGGGGTCAGGATAGGAGTGGACATCTCGCACCAATTAGTCAGGATCGTCGATTCTAACTGCCATGCCAGACAACATTTCGCCAGCACTGGCACAATGCCGGCTTGCACCTGTTAGTTCTATCAGGCTATGCTCAGCGCGGCCCTGAATAACAGATTTAACAAAAACCCCGGATGCGCTTTAACGCACAAGGAGACTCTGAATGAAGACGGACAAAACCTCACTTACCCGCCGCAATGCCTTGGCCGGCGGTGCCGCCCTGATCGCCGCCCCGGCAATTATCGGCACGGCCCGCGCCGCCGAAACCGTAACCTGGAAAGTACAAGCCCACTGGCCGAAGGCGTCAGCCTCATTTGGCGACAGTCTGGCCGTGATTGCCAAAGAGCTCGAAGAAATCACCGAAGGCCGCTTCAAACTGCAGTTGTTTGGTGCAGGCGAATTTGCCAAGGGCGGTGAAATTTTCAACATCGTGCGCCGCGGCGTGGTCGAGATGGGCACCATTGCCCCAAGCTACATCCTTGGTGAAGCACCCACCGCCGGAATCAGCTACGGCGTGCCCGGAACCTTCCGCGAGCCGTGGGAATTCATGTACTACCTGAAGAACATGGGCGGCGAAGCCTTGTTCAACGAAGATCTTGCCAAGTACGGCGTGGTCAGCCGGGCCGAAAAGGTCTACCCGAGCGAACTGGTGGTTACCAAGGAAATCAAGAGCATTGAAGATTTCTCCAAACTCAAACTGCGCTCATCGGGCACGCTGATTCAGTATCTCGAGGCTGCCGGTGCGTCGCCGCAATACGTTGCCGGGCCCGAGCTCTACCAGAGTCTGGCCAGCGGCGTGGTCGATGGTGCCCACTGGGGCGCAGCCCAGGGCGCCCTGTCCATGAGCATGTGGGAAGTGGCCAAATACCATATGAAGCCCGCACTCGGCATGTCGATGGATACCCTGATCATGAATCAAGGTGCTGTTGACAAACTCCCGCCCGATCTGCGCAAAGCCTTCTTCGACCTGCTCGACATGCGCTTCTGGAAGCGCTGCTCTGAATATCAGTACAAGGAGCGGCAAGCGCTTGCCGAAGGCGTTGCCAAGCATAACGTCAAGGTTGTGCAGTTCCCTGACGACGTCCTGGCCAAGTTCGGCGAAGCCTCGGCCGCCATTCTCAAGGCCGAGCGCGCCAAAGGCGGCAATGCCGAGAAAGCAGCCGATTTGACGACCGAATTCCTGACGACTCTCGGCTACGTGTAAATCAGCCCTGACGTCAGAGTCAAGCACCGCATACGGGCGCCTGGAAAGGCGCCCGTATGCGGTCTGAATCAGCCTCACCCCCCATTTTTCAGAAAGGGAGTACCCGTATGCTGACCCAAGCAGCACGGTCAATCACTTCGCTCAATACCTGGATTGGCAGGACATTCAGCTACGCTGTGCTGATTCTGTTCCTTCTGCTGCTGGGCGATGTTGTCATGCGCTATTTTCAGGAAAGTCCCATCGCCTGGTCTGCGCAGGCGTCCAGACTCCTGTTTGGCGTCTACGCCATCATCGGCGGGGGCTACGTGCTGGCCCGCCACGATCATGTCAATGTCGACCTGTTCTATGCCGCCTTCTCCAAGCGCAAAAAGGCAGTCATTGATATTGTCACCAGCATTCTGTTTTTCCTGTTCATCGGCGTTCTGCTCAAGGAGAGTTTCTGGCTCGCCGTTGACAGCACCACGCGACTCGAAGTCAGCTACGAAACCGTTTGGCGGATTCCGCTGTGGCCGTCAAAGATCATGATTGTCGTGGCGGCCAGTCTGCTGATGCTCCAGGGCATCGTCAAGCTGATTGCCGATGTAATGATTGTCATGGGCGTCAATGTCGATGAAACCGCGTTCGGCCCGATCAAAGACGATGACACCGAGAAGGAAGCCGCCTGATGTACGAAGCCATTTCCATTGAATTTCTGACCATGCTGTTTTTTGGTCTTTTATTCCTTTTCATCATGCTCGGCGTGCCGCTGGCTTTTGTGCTCGGTGGCTTGTCGGTAATCTTTTTATACTTTGAACAAGGCCCGATTGCTTTCTATCTGATCGCCTCCAAGATGTGGGATCTGATGGAGACCTCATCGCTGATTGCCATACCACTGTATGTGTTCATGGCGATGATTCTTGAACGCAGCGGCGTGGCCCATGATCTCTACCGAATGATGCACCTGTGGTGGGGTGGCATTCGCGGCGGTCTGGCCTTCGGCACGGTAGCAATCTGTACCATCTTCGCCGCCATGTCGGGCATCTCGGGTGCGGCGGTCGTCACGATGGGCACCATTGCGTTGCCGCAAATGCTTGACCGTGGTTACGACAAACGGCTCGCACTTGGTGCAATCAACGCCGGTGGCGGCTGGGGCATTCTGATCCCGCCTTCCATCCTGATGGTGTTGTACGCGCTCATCTCGGAAGTGTCGGTCGGCAAGCTGTTCGCCGCTGGCGTGATGCCGGGCTTGTTGCTCTTCGGGCTGGTGTCGATCTACATCATCGTGCGCTGCTGGCTGCAACCTGAACTCGGCCCGGCACTGCCCAAGGAAGAGCGCGGCAGCTGGTCTGAGAAGTTTGCGGCTCTACGCGCCGTCCTGCTGCCGATTCTCATCATTGCCATGGTGCTGGGGACCATCTTCGCGGGTCTGGCGACCGTGACAGAAGCGGCTGCGGTAGGCGTTCTGGGCGCGTTGATTGCCAGCGCGGTCAACCGGAGGTTGTCGTGGAAAATCACCCGTGAGGCAGCGTTACGAACCTTCCGTCTGACCACGATCATCACCTGGATCGTCTTTGCCGCGCACGCCTATTCAACGGCATACACGGCAATGGGTGCTGAAGCCTTCATTACCGGTCTGACCGAGATGATCCCCGGTGGTCGCTGGGGTGCGCTGACCTTCATGATGATCGTGCTGTTCTTCCTGGGCATGGTGCTCGACGCGGTTGGCATCATGTTGGTGACCTTGCCGGTGTTTCTGCCGCTGGTACATGCCCATGGCTTCGACCCGATCTGGTTCGGCATCCTGTTTGTCGTGATGATGGAAATCAGCTACATGACACCGCCATTCGGCTTCAATCTGTTCTATCTCAGATCGGTGGCGCCGCCAAGTGTCACGATGAAAGACATCTACTGGTCGGTCGGCCCGTACACAGTCGTCGAACTGTTCGGGTTGTTCATTCTGGTGTTGTTCCCGCCCATCGTGCTGTGGCTGCCTGACCTGCTGTTCCCGGGTTAAGGCAGTAACGCGGACCCGGCCGGCATGGCGGGTCCGCGGGTAGTTCAATCAGTTCAAATTTTCAATTGCCTGATGTCGGAGTCGACCGTTTCGCCATAGGCGTCAGACAACAAATGCGCGACGATCAATTCGGCGCTCTGAGCCGGTGAGGCCAGAGCGCCGTCGCGTTTCATGGCCTCGAAACGCTCCCGCCCCGGAAACCTCTCAATCGTCGTGTCGCGAATTTGCGCCTGCATTTGCGTATCGACCACGCCAGGGGCGAGACTCTCCACGCGCAAACCGGGCAGCTTGTCGGCAACCACCGCACGGGCATGATGATCGAGGGCAGCCTTGGTGGCGCAGTAAATGCTCCAGCCGGCATGCACACTGCGCCCTGCCCCACTTGAAATATGCATCAGACGACGGTCAGCACAGCCGGCCGTCACTTTCACGAAGGCATCGGCAAGCATCAACGGCGCCGCCACATTGAGCGCAACCGCACCGGCAATTGCCGCCGGCTCCTGCATGCCGGGCGGGCCGATAGGCTCGACCTTGCCGGCATTGTTGATCAGCACTGCGCGCTCGGCCCCGCGGAAGAACTCCGTCAGGGCCGGGCCCGCCAGCCATTGGGTCAGCGCCGCGTTGTCGGACAGATCGAGCGCAACCTCGCTCAGCGTGGCACCGGCCGGGCCGTCCTTTTGAGGATGACTGGAGCGGCTCAGCGCCAGCACCGATGCGCCTTGCGCCAGCAAGGCCTGAGCCAGGGCTGCGCCCAGTCCTGTGGAATGACCGGTAAGTAATACCTTGAGCATGATTTCTCCCGCAGTGTGAATGATTAATCAGTGGCCAGCGGCGGGCGCTGCAAATGCCATTGCGTGGCCTGCTGAAACGCTTGCCCAGCTGCCAGTACCGTCGCTTCGGCAAAGTGTGCACCCATCAGTTGAAAGGCGACAGGCACGCCTGCCTCGGTAGCCCCGCCCGGCAAGGTCAGACAAGGATGGCCGCTCAGGTCGAAAGGCGCGGTGAACGCCATTCGGGCCAGCCGCTCATCGAGATTCGTGATCTGCCGCGCCAGTTCGTCCAAGGTCGGGGCGGCGCGATTCATTGCCGGCATCAGGATCAGATCCACCGAGCCAAACATGGCGTGGATTTTTGCAGTGAAGGCAGCCCGCCGGTAACCCAGTTCGATCAGCGTCGTGGCATCTACCTTGCGCCCGTTGTCGATCAGCCCGGCCAGCACCGGACCATAGGCGTCCCGCCGCGAGGGATAGGTTTCGCGATGGGTGTAGGCGGTTTCGGCGACGCAAAGCTGCAAGGCATCGGTGGCCACCGCTTGCAATGGCGGCAGGCTGATGTCGACTATTTCAGCGCCAAGCCCGGCCAGCACCTGCTCGGCATGTGCGCAGACCTGCGCCACCGATGACTCGGCAATGGTGGCAACAGCCTGCCGGTCAATACCAATGCGCAGCCCGGCCACCCCTCGGTTCAGGGCCGCCGTGTAATCGGGCACCGGTTCGTTTGAAGCCGTCGGATCGGCCGCATCAGGGCCGGCAATCGCCTGCAACATGGCGGCGACATCGGCCACGGTGCGCGCCATCGGCCCGATGTGATCGAGCGATTCGGCCAGCGGGAAAACCCCGGCCCGGCTGACCCGGCCCCAGGTTGGCTTGAGTCCGGTGATGCCATTGGCTGCCGATGGAAACCGAATCGAGCCAAGCGTGTCTGAGCCGAGCGAACCAAAACACAAGCCGGCGGCCGTCGCCACGCCCGAGCCGCTTGAGGAAACACCGGGCCAGTACTGCTCGCCCCACGGATTGATCGGCGCAACGACATCGGGATGGTGCGCGGAAAAAGCCCCTTCGGTCATTTGCAGCTTGCCCACCAGAATGGCGCCCGCCGCCCGCAAGCGGGCCAGTACGGTGGCATCACTTGATGGCACATGGTCGCCGCGCAAGGGCATTCCGGCGGCGGTGCGCACACCCGCCGAATCATAGAGGTCTTTGACGGCAATGGGCACGCCGTGCAACGGCCCACAGGGCTTGCCGGCGGCCTGCTGCTCATCGGCGCGCTGCGCGGCGCGACGCGCCTCATCGGCAACGACCGTCGCATAGGCATGCAGGCGCGGGTCCAGCGCCTCGATTCGGGCCAGCTGAGCCTCGACAAGTTCGCGCGATGACAACGCGGATGAACGGATCAGTCCGGCCACTTCGGTCAGACTCTTCAGGCAGAGAGCATCACTCATGAACAACCTCGGTTTGGTTCGGCGTCAGGCCGCTGATTGAACAACACTACCGATGCAAGCCCGGCACTGCACGGCCGGCATCCAACTGCGCAGTGTAGACGTTGCGTACCGCGAGCCAATTCAGCGCCAGCGACACTGGTTCGCAGAGTGAAACACCGCACCAGCAGACGTTCTTGCAAGCTCCGGTAGCATCGGGGGAACTCGCCACGGATACCGGGCGCGATTCCAACAACAAGGAGCAACAACGGTGCAAGACATCATCGGAACCTGGCAATTGATCCGCAGTTCATCAAGCACCGCGGACGGTACGCCGATGCCCGCCCCGTATGGTGGCGAAGACGCACTCGCGCTGGTGCAACTGACGGCCACCGGCCGTTTGATCTGCGTGTTGTACAACGGCGCCGCCGATCTGCCAGCGGGCGCCAAACGCGAATTCGTTTCCTATTGCGGCGCCTACACCTTCGACGGCAAGAAGCTGTATACCACCGTCGATGCATCCTCCCGCGATGACTGGTTCGGCACCGAACAGGTTCGCGACGTGAGCTTTGAGGGTGACACGCTGGTCTTGCGCCCACCGCTGCGTGCGTACGCGGGCCCGCCCGAACAACGTGTCTTGTACTGGCGAAAAATCGCCTGATTCGCTATCCATGTGCGGGCAGAATTTCCCGCAAATGCGGCAACCCCCAAGCCCCTGAAAACGTGTGTTTCAAGTTTGCGATAAGCTGCCGCCAGAGGCCAGCAGAGCAATTTACAGAGGACAAAATCATGACGGAAAAACTTTCAATCACCCGGCTGTCGGGCAACCTGGGCGCCGAAATTCGCGGCCTGTCGCTGGCCGACCCCAGCCCGGCTCAAATCGACGAAATCAAGGCCTTGCTGCTTGAACACTTCGTCCTGTTCTTTCCGGAGCAACACCTCAAACCCGACCGGCACATTGCCTTTGGTCGCCATTTCGGCACCCTTGATGCCCATCCGCATCTGACCAATCCGTTCACGCAGGAATACCCCGAAATTTTCGAACTGGCAGCCAGCCACGGCGGCCTCGCTGACGAATGGCATAGCGACATCAGCTTCGCCGAACATCCGTCAGTCATGTCCATTTTGAACATGATTCAAGCGCCCAGCGTGGGCGGCGATACCATGTGGGCCAATGCAGCCGCCGCTTATGAAGCCTTGTCAACACCGATGCGCGACTTCTGCGATGGCTTGACCGCGCTGCACGATGCGGCGCCGCACGGTCGCAAAGACATGACCTGGATACACCCGGTGGTGCGCGTGCATCCGGTCACCGGCCGCAAGTCGCTGTTCGTCAACGAGCATTTCACCCGCCGCATCGTCGAACTCAGCCACGAAGAGAGCGAGAACCTGCTCACCTACCTGAAAGACTGGATTCACACGCCGCGCTTTACCGTGCGATATCGCTGGACGACCGGCACGATCGCCATGTGGGACAACCGCTGCACGCAACACTATGTGCTGAGCGATTTCAACGAGCAGCGCATCATTCAGCGCGTGACCATTCTCGGCGACACGCCGGAAGGTGTCGCGCCGCCGCGCTGGGAGCCGTTCACGCGCAGCGAAAACGCCGGTGCAACCAGCCGCTACGATGCGCAGCTCGACAAACACCTCGGGCGGCCGATACTAGGCCTGGACGGTCAGTTCAAAAAACGCGAGCCTAAAACACCGCATCAACCGCACGCCGCGTAAAAGATTCGGTGTAATCGAGCAGTGCGTCGGTAGCACGCACTGCCTCGTCGACCTTGCCGCTGGCAATACCCGCAGCAAGGTCAGCATGCAGGCTTGCACACAACGCCAGATCGGCCGCCTCCCGGTAATGCATGTACCAGAAACGACGGCTCAAGCCGCTCATCAGGCCCATTGCGCGTTGCGCGAATTCATTGCGGCAACACGAAGAAATCAGGCCGTTCAATTCCTGATCAAGACGCATGAAGCGCTTGTCGTCGTCACGTTCGCTCGCCTTGCGCATGCCTTGTTCGATACGGGTAAACGCTTCGCGCTCGGTGGCCAGCGCACGACGCGCGCACAGTTCGGCCATCAGCCGCTCGACCACACGTCGCACCCGTAGCAATTCGAGCTGCTGGCGCACATCGATCTCCGAAACCATGATGCCGCGGCGTGGCAACACCACGATCAACCCTTCGCGCGCCAGTTGCTGCAAGGCCTCTCGCACCGGCGTGCGACCGATACCCAGCGACAATGCCAACGCGTTCTCGGACAATACTTCGCCCGGATCGCGCACCAGCGTGACAATTTGCTCTTCAATGGCGCGGTAGGCACGCTCGGTCAGCGAAAAATTTTCGGCATTCATGCTTGGGTCTGGGTTGTAGAAAATACAAGGAACTACTGAGCCTGAACATTACCTTGCGGCTTTGATTCAGCCGCTGCCCTGCGCTTGAGGAAAAAGTCCAGCAGAAAAGGCATCTTGACAATTATCCATGATTGCCTGTTAATTGATATATCAAATGTCGACAATTGATCGACAATTCTGCCCCCTGCAGCGAAGGCTGCCGGCCAGCAAATCACGGAGGTTACGGTGGAGCGCAAGAAAAGAACCATTCAGGAAATCGTCGACTCAAAGCACAGTGGCGTCAAAATGGTTTACAGCTCGGTACCCGACTACACCTCGGCACGCTGGGCCGAAGCGGCCGGTGTCGACGTCTGTGTTGTCGGCGACAGCCTGGCCATGGTGGCACACGGGCACAAGAGCACAATCCCGGCCACCATGGACATGATGGTCATGCATGCGCTGGCAGTACGCCGCGGTGCGCCCAATACCTTCGTGCTCGGCTGCATGCCCTACCAGAGCTATCACTCGGTTGATCGCGCACTGGCCAACGCTACGCGCTTCATGCAGGACGCCGACTGCGACGCCATCAAGCCGCAAGGCGGCAAGAGTCAGGCACACATTCTGAAGGCACTGGTCGACGCGGGCATTCCCACCGCCTCGCACATCGGCCTCACGCCGCACACCATTGCCATGTTTGGCGGTTTTCGCATTCAGGGTAAAACCGCTGAAGCGGCAATGAAGATTCTTGAAGATGCGCTGGCCATTCAGGACGCGGGCTGCTTCATGCTTGAATTTGAAGCTGTACCGGCAGCCATTGCCGAAGTCATCTCCAAACAACTTGACATTCCCACCATCGGCATTGGCGCCGGTGCTGGCACTGATGGCCAGATTCTGCTCAGCTACGATTTGCTCGGCGTGTTTACCGACTTCAAGCCCAAATTCACCAAACGCTTCGCCAATCTGACCGAAGTTGCAGTGAAAGGCCTTGAACAGTACGCGGCCGAGGTACGCAGTGGTGCCTTCCCTGATGCCGATCACAGCTACGGCGTTGACCAGAACGAACTCGACAAGTTCGTCACCATGGTTGAAAACCGCAAACATCATTGATCGGAAGTCACGCATGAAAATCTACACCGGCGAAAGAACCTTCGACGCGGTCGTCGTGAAAGCAGACGGCCAGCCCTTACCCATGCATCACGAAGTCAAGCAATGCTCGGACGGTGAATTCGAATGGGGCTTTGAAGGCGCGGCCGCCGAACAGCTCGCCGTCGCCTTGATCACCGATGCGGCCGACGCCGAAACGGCTCGCCAATGGTCGGCCCCATTCATGAAAAGCATTGTTGCCAACTTTGCCAATGAATGGGAAATGACCGACGAACAGATCGTGGCTGCACTGAATGCACTCAGGTAATTGAACCCCTGATAAGGCGTCGGGGACGCCACCAAACCAATCCACAAAACGGAGACATCCATGACACGCAAATTCTCATTGCGCGCGATCAGCCTCAGCGCGCTTGCCGCCCTCACCCTGACCGCCACCGGCGCCCAGGCCGAGGACAAAACCCACAACTTCTCGATGGCTACCTCCTGGCCGGGCGGACCGTTGATGGATCACTGCCTGAAGGACTTCACCGAGAAACTGAAGACCTTGTCCAACGGCCGCATCAATATCGAGACCTTTCCGGCCGGCACCCTCGGCCCGGGCCTGAAGGTTTCCGAAACGGTCAAGAATGGCGTCGCGCAGATGGGCCACCTGTGGGTTGGCTATGACTGGGGCGCTGATCCGACCGCCGTGTTGTTCGGTGGTTTCGCCGGTTCGTTCGAC
>CAXBNM010000038.1:0-19561 GCA_963976885.1 uncultured Burkholderiaceae bacterium | reverse complement strand
GGCGCAGATCGATGGCGCGCCGGCCAACATCGCGTTGCAGGTGCACGCCTCGCTTGACGCGCTGCCGTGGCCCGACATCGATTTCGTCGTCGAGGCCGTCACCGAAGAGCTGGCCCTGAAGCAAACGATTTTCGCTCAGCTTGAAGCGCTGAGCCGCCCCGACACGCCGCTGGCCAGCAATGCGTCGATTGTGCCGATTTCGCAAATCAGCGCCGGGCTGAACAGCCGTGGCCGGATGCTCGGTCTGCACTTCTTCATGCCGGCCCATCTGGTGCCGCTGGTAGAGGTGGTCAGCGGGGCGGACACCGATGCGGCAGTGGCCGAGCAAACCTGCGCGCTGATGCGCGCGCTCGGCAAAGAACCCATCCATGTCAAAAAAGACATCCCCGGTTTTGTCGGCAACCGCATTCAGCACGCGATGATGCGTGAGGCGTTGTACCTGGTGCAGGACGGCATCGTGTCGCCTGAAGATGTCGACCGGGCGGTGCGCTATGGCTTTGGCTTTCGCTTCATGGCTTGCGGACCGATGATGCAGAAAGAAATGTCGGGCTGGGACACCAATTTTCGCAGCGGCAATGGCGTTTACCCACACCTGCACAACGAAGACCGAACGCCGCCAATCATCGGGCAGATGGTCGAGGAAGGCCGCTACGGGATGAAATCGGGTCATGGTTTCTGGGACTGGACACCGGCGGAAGTCGATGCCGAAAAAGCGCGCATCGAAGCCGCCTTGCAACAAGCCCTGAAAATGCTGACCGCCGGCGATCGCGGCAACGACTGACTTCCCGACCTGCCCGATGGGCCCCGAGCGGCCTCAGGCGCGGGCCAGCACCTGATCGCCGCTCTGGCGCAAGACCCGCCGCGCGTAATAGGCAAAGGTGGTGTTCATCACCAGCGGCTTGTGCAGAAAATCGTGCGACACCTGCGCGCTGGCCGGATCGATGGCTTTGAGCGGACCTCGCTCTGGCCAGCAACTGGGTCCGCGCCACCCGCTCCATCATCAGCGCCATTACTGCGGCTTGTTCAATGGTGCTGCCAGCGGTAAGAAAGCCGTGATGGGCCAGCAAAATGGCGTGCTTTTGCCCGAGCGCGGCCGAAATGATGCGGCCCTCGTCGTCGGCAATCGGCAAGCCCGGCCATGCTTCAAGCCAGGCGCAGTCGTCATGAAACAGCGTTGCATCCATGTGTGCAACAGCCAGCGGCTCGCCCAGCATGGACAGCGCCGACACATGCGGCGGATGGGTGTGCACAATGCATTGCACATCGGGCAGGTGCCGGTACACCCAGAGATGAAAACGGGTGGCCGGATTCGGCGTGCCCTCGCCCTCCAGCGTTTCAAGGTCCGCCCCGACACGGATGAATGCGCCACTGGTGGCTTCATCAAAGCCCAGGCCAAAGCGCAGGGTCCAGATTGAATCGGGCTCGCTGGCCCGGCAGGTGATTTGCCCCGCTACCCCGGACTCATGACCATCGGCCGCAAGCATGCGGCAGGTAAGCGCCAGCTTGTCGAGATCGGACCAATCCGGCATCGCCGGTGCATTGCCGGCGCGAGCCTCGAACGCCGCATCAAAGGCGGCCTTGTCAGATGATTCAGGCATAAAGTGGTTCCTCGCTCATGGCCCCGACCTGCTCGCGCAACTCAAGAATGCGGTCCTGCCAGTAACGATGCGACTCGAACCATGGAAACGCCGCCTTGAAGGCCGGATCTTCCCAGCGCCGGGCGATCCAGGCGCTGTAGTGGATCAGTCGCAGGGTGCGCAGCGGTTCGAGCAAGCGCAATTCGCGGCGGTCGAATTCACAGAAATCTTCGTAGCCGGCCAGCACTTCAGAAAGCTGACCGGTCATGCCGGCGCGATCACCCGAGAGCAGCAGCCAGATATCCTGCACCGCAGGAGCCATCCGTGCATCGTCGAGATCAACAAAATGCGGACCATCCGGCGTCCAGAGCACATTGCCGATATGACAATCACCGTGCACGCGCAACTGCCGGACCGGCCCGGTCTGCTCAAATGCAGCCTGCGCGGCCTCGATGCACTGATCGACTACGGCACGCCAGGCCGGCAACAATTCGTCGGGCACGCGATTGGTGGCCAGCAGGTAGTCACGTGGCTCAATGGCGTACGAGGCCACATCAATCGTTGGGCGGGTGGTAAACGCACGCTCCCGGCCAATCCGGTGAATGCGGCCCAGAAAGCGGCCCAGCCGCTCCAGCACTTCCGGGTTATCGAGTTCGGGCGCCCGGCCACCGGCTCGGGGATAGACGGCAAAGCGCAAATCGGCCACATGATGCAAGGTGGCGCCATTGATGCTGCGCGGCGCTACCACTGGAATTTCTGCCTCGACCAGCTCTGCCGCGAATTGATGTTCCTCGGCAATCTGCGCGTCGCTCCAGCGCCCGGGGCGGTAGAACTTGACCACCACATCAGGTTCGTCGTCGCCATACACGAGATACACCCGGTTCTCGTAACTGTTGAGCGGCAATAATCGGCCATCACCGCGAATGCCGACTTCCATCAGCGCATCGAGGATAACGTCAGGCATCAGCTCGGAAAAAGCCGATGGGGCAGTAGGTGTCGAGTCGTTTGTCATCAGGCAGTCATTGTGTTGCCCTGCCCAATTTCAGTCAATCACCGCTTGCCGATGCGGCTTGCCCCGGTGGCGACGAGCGCGCTACAGCGCGCCGGCATCATCCAGCAAATCGGCCAGCGTCTGGGCAATTTCCCGATAGCCGGCGGCATTGAAATGCACGCTGTCGGACTTCTTCGACGGCGAGCGCAACAGATCGGCGATCACCGAATCTTCAAAAACCAGTTCAAAGCGCTCGGCCAACTCCGGATATATGGGGGCTACGTCCGAAAACAGCTTTTTCTCGGGGACCCCAACCAGCACCACTGCAATACCGCGCGCACGAGCCATTTCGATCATCGCGGCCAGATTATCGGCGGCCTGACGTGCACTCAGGTTGCGCAAAATGTCATTGCCCCCGTGCAGCAAAACCATCAGCCGCGGCCGCACTTCATCGAGCACCGAGGGCAACCGGGCCAACCCCTCAGCGGTAATTTCGCCAGACACCCCGGCATTGACCACCCGAAAGCCGGAAATTGCTTCCAGCACTGCCGGCCAGGCCTGATCGCGACTGACGCCTTTGCCTTCGGTCAGCGAATCGCCAAAGGCCAGAATCTTGTCGCCCGGCTGCAGCGCTTGCAACGACTTCTCGGTGCACGCCGACAGCGCCAGCACGGCACATAAGACCAGCAACAGACTTTTAAAGGGAGTGATCATCGCGCGACTATTGATGAGAAAAGGACGAACTTCAAGCCGGGCCCGATCAGTGGCAACAAAAGCGGCCTGACTCGCCGTACGCCATCTTCCGTACGCCATCTTGTAAACATGGGCACTCCCCTATGGAGGGTACCCCGCTGGTAGGATTGTTCAACACTGATCGATCTCCGATACTCGGCACTCTCTCTTGTGGGAGTACGGACTCTTGACGCAACAATTCTTATCGCCTGCACCGCCAATAGTCAGCGCAATGTCCGCTGGCCGCAAACGGCCCACAAGTGGACGCATCATCTGCGCCACGCCCAGGCTCGGCCTGCAAACGCAACTGCAAACCCTGCTGCTCACCGTAGCGGGTAACAAGCATGTGGAGTCGGTCCGTACCCTGACCGATTTACAGGCAATTCTGGCCACCTTGCCGTTGCGCCCACGCCCGCTCGCCGCACAACCCGCATTTGTTCTGCTCGACACCGAGCTACCGGACATCACAGATGCCCTGCTGCTCGATATCGTCGGGCGTACCGCCGCAACACACCGGGTCGTCATCGTTGACGCTCGTCAGCGTTTTGCGTTTGGCGCGAAATTGCTGGCCCTTGGCGCCGCCGGTTTTATCGACCCGGCCTTGCCCGACGACTTGCTGAATCAAGCCCTACGGCATCATCTTGTTGCCGTCGCGTCGGCCAACAGAATCTGAAGCCCTCAGCTTGCCTGATCGACCAAACGCAGACCACTCACTGCATCAAACCAATGCATGGCATGCCGATCTACGGCCAGGCCAAGGCGCTGCCCGATCTGTACCGACTGGTTGCCGGCCAAGCGTGTCACCACTTCCGGACCAGACTCGCTCAACCCGAAATCTGACGACTCAAGACTGCCCGTAGCGGCGGCAGGCAACAACATCCCGTGTGCCAGCGTATCGGCGCCGAGCCGCTCAATGGCCCGCACTTCCATCGCCATATCTGCCTCGTCAATGCCAACCACACTGAGATGCTCGGGACGGATGCCGATCTGCAACTCTCCGTCGCCAGGACAGACAATGTCAGCGCGCAAACGAATGGGGCCGGCCAACTCGACCACCCCGCTACCGGCGGCTCGCTTGACCGGCCAGATGTTCATCGCCGGCGAGCCGATGAAACCAGCAACAAAGACCGAAGCCGGTTTTTCGTAGACATTCAGCGGGGTATCGATCTGTTCGGCCACACCGGCGTTCATCACGATCAGGCGATCGGCCAATGTCATGGCCTCGACCTGATCGTGGGTGACATACAAGGACGTAACCCCAACTCGTTGCTGCATGTCGCGTATTTCAAGACGCATCTGTACACGCAGCTTGGCATCCAGGTTGCTCAGCGGCTCATCGAGCAAAAACACGGCGGGCTCGCGCACCAGCGCCCGGCCCATGGCCACCCGCTGGCGCTGGCCGCCCGACAAGGCACCAGGGCGGCGATCAAGATAGGGTTCGAGCTGCAGCATGGCGGCAATCTTGTCGATGCGCTCGGCAATTTCGGCTTTGTTCATGCCGGCAATCTTCAGCCCATACGCCATGTTGCCGCGCACCGACATGTGCGGATAGAGCGCGTAGTTCTGAAACACCATCGCAATGTTGCGATCTTTCGGCTCTTCATCGTTGACGACGCGCTCGTCAATGGCAATCTGGCCGGCGCTGATGGTTTCCAGGCCAGCCACCATGCGCAGCAGCGTTGACTTGCCACAGCCCGATGGCCCGACGATGACCACGAACTCGCCCTCGGCAATATCTACATTGATGCCGTGGACGACTTCGGTCTTGCCATAAGATTTGCGCACATCGCGCAGACTTACCGTGGCCATCAGCGCTCCCTGCCCGGGCCGGGTCTATTTTTCACTATCGATCAATCCTTTCACAAAGAGCCGCTGCATCAACACAACCACTATGACCGGCGGAATCACGCCGAGCATGGCGGTCGCCATCGTGGCCGGCCAGTCGCCATAGTCGTCGGCTTGCGGAATCATCAGTTGCAAGCCCATCACAATGGTTTTCATGTCGGGCTCGGTGGTGATGAGCAAGGGCCAGAGGTACTGGTTCCAGCCATAGATGAACAGAATCACAAACAGCGCAGCGATATTGGTTACCGATAACGGCAACAGAATGTCGCGGAAAAAGCGCATCGGCCCGGCGCCATCCACGCGCGCGGCCTCGAGCAACTCTTCGGGCACTGTCAGGTAGAACTGTCGAAACAGAAACGTTGCGGTGGCCGACGCAATCAGCGGCAGTATCAGTCCGCTGTATGAATTGAGCATGCCGAGCGAGGCCACCACCTCATAGGTGGGCACAATGCGCACCTCGACCGGCAGCATCAGGGTCATGAAGATGGCCCAGAAGAAGAACATGCGGCCCGGAAACCGAAAATACACGATGGCATAGGCCGACAGAATCGAGATGACGATCTTGCCCAGCGCAATGCCCAGCGCCATGATCGCGCTGTTGATCAGCATGGTCAGCACCGGCGTGCCGCCGCCATCGAACAAGGCCCGGCCGTAATTGTCGAGCAGATGCGGGCCGGGCAGCAACGGCAGCGGCGGCTGCACAACCTGATCCTGCGTGACGGTGGAGGCCACAAAACTCAGATAAATGGGAAAGCACACCAGCAACACGCCGGCGATCAGCACCGCGTGCATCGCGTAGTGGCCCCAGCCGCGACGTTCGACCATCATCAGTAATGCACCTTGCGCTCAATGAACCGGAACTGCACGACGGTGAGAAGCCCCACCACCACCATCAACACCACCGACTGCGCAGCCGATGAGCCCAGATCCTGACCCACGAAGCCGTCGGCGTAGACCTTGTAGACGAGAATCGTCGTCGACTGACCGGGGCCGCCCGAAGTGATCGTGTGAATGATGCCGAAGGTTTCAAAGAACGCGTAGATGATGTTGACCACCAACAGAAAGAAGGTAGTTGGTGAGAGCAACGGAAAAATGATCGTCCAGAAGCGATGCGCCTTGCTCGCCCCGTCGATGGCGGCCGCCTCGATCAGGCTGCGCGGGATGGCCTGCAAGCCGGCCAGGAAGAAGAGAAAGTTGTAGCTTATCTGCTTCCAGGAGGCGGCCAGCACCACCAGCGACATGGCCTCGCCGCTGTTGAGAACGTGGTTCCAGTCGTAGCCGAACCATTTCAGATACCAGGCCAGCACGCCAATGGACGGCTGCATCATGAACAACCACATCACACCGGCAATGGCCGGCGCTACCGCATACGGCCAGATCAGCAGGGTACGGTAAAAACCCGACCCCTTGATGATCTGGTCGGCGGCCACCGCCAGCACGAGCGCCACGCCGAGCGAAACCACGGTAACCGCAATGCTGAACACCGCAGTGGTCTGGAACGAGGCGAGATAGAACGGATCGGTGAACAGGAAGCGGAAGTTTTCCAGACCAACAAACTCGGTACTGAGCCCGAACGGATCGGGCATCTGCACCGATTGAATCAGCGCCTGCACCGCCGGCCAGAAAAAGAACACCACGGTTACTACGATCTGCGGCGCCAGCAGCAGATACGGAAGATAGCGATGGTTGAAGGTAACCCGCTTGTCCACGCTTGGTTGGTTTCCTGCTTATTGATTGCTTGCTTATGGACTGACTGCAACCCTGCTCCGCAGCCGAGGTTGCCCGATAAGCAACCCCGGTCGGCTGAAGTCATCAGCGAGCGAAACGCACCAGCAATTTGTTACCACGCTCAACGGCTGAATCGAGAGCCGCTTGCGCGTCTTTCTTGCCGGCCCAGACCGCTTCGAGTTCTTCATCGATGATGCCGCGAATCTGGTCAAAGTTACCCAGCCGCAAGCCTTTCGAGTTGGCGGTTGGTGCCTTGCCCGTCATTTGCAGAATGGCGATATCGGTGCCCGGGTTCAGCTCGTAAAAGCCCGACGCCTTGGTTTGCTCATAGGCGGCTGGTGTAATCGGCAGGTAGCCGGTTTCCTGATGCCATGCGGCCTGCACATCAGGCGACGACAGGAAACTCAGAAACTTGGCCACGCCTTTGTACTCCTCGGCCGACTTGCCCTCCAGCACCCACAATGAGGCGCCACCGATGATGGTGTTCTGCGGCGCTGCTTCAACGTTGTCCCAGTAAGGCAGATTGGTCACAGTAAACGGGAACTTGGCTTCGGCTTTTACGCCGGCATAGCCCGCCGACGACTCGGTAAACATTGCGCACTCACCCGAGCGGAAGCGGGCACCGCCCTCATTGCGTCGACCGGAGTAGCTGAACAAGCCTTCCTTGGCCCACTCCCCCATCTTGGCAATATGGGCCACTTGTACGTCACCATTGAAGACCAGTTGGGTATCGGTACCGCCAAAGCCGTTTTCCTTGGTAGCGAACGGTACGTCGTGATAAGCGGACAGATTCTCCAGATGCACCCATGACTGCCAGGCCGTGGTGAGCGGACACTCCACACCACCGGCTTTCAATTTCTTGAGCACGTCTTCGACTTCAGTCCAGGTCTTGGGTTTCAGGGCCGGGTCGAGACCGACTTTCTTGAGTGCATCCTGATTCAGATACAGCACCGGGCTGGAAGCGTTATAAGGCAGCGACAGCATTTTGCCGTCGGTAGTGGTGTAGTAGCCGGTAACGGCAGCCAGATAGGAGCTCGGGTCGAACGGCTCACCGGCTTCAGCCATGACTTCGTGCGCCGGCTTGATGGCGCCCTTGGCCTTCATCATCGTGGCCGTACCGACTTCGTAGACCATCAGGATGTGGGGCTGCTGACCGGCGCGGAATGCGGCGATACCGGCATTGAGCGTTTCGGAGTAATTGCCTTTGTGGCTGCCAACGACCGTGTAGTCGGACTGCGAGGCGTTAAAGGTTTCAACCTGCTTGGCCAGGATGTCACCCAAGCGGCCGGTAAAGGCGTGCCACCACTGAATTTCGGTGGCCGCGCTGGCGGCAATTGGCTGGAGCGCCAGCGAGGCGGCGACAGCGGCGCCGGCGAAAAGCTTATGCTTCATGTTGGTTGTCCTCGAGTTGTTGGATGAATCGCATCCGCGCATCACACCATACAATTATGACAATGGTCAAAACCAGTCCAGCGCAGTCTAGTAGCATTTCGACGCCAAGGGTGAATCACGCCGCCAACTCAACGCCGCGCCCTTGCTTACTCCCTTTCCATACTGCACTGCAACACAGCCGAAACCCGAAACTGCTGCAGTTCCGTCATAAAACTCGTCTACACTGCGCCCCATTCTTTCCCTGCGCAAGTGCGCGACCATTGCGTGCGTGTGCTCCATCAAACGTAAGGAGACTATCGTGAAGACCCTTGTTGCGGCGCTTGCCGCCTCTGTAGCGATCACGCTTCCCGCCGCGGCCATGGCCGAGTTCAAACTCGACAGCCGATATACCGATAGCGATGGTGACCTGATCGCCGATACGCCGACCGATGCGGCCAAGCAGGTTGACCCCTCGACGCTGATCTTCGCCTACACGCCGGTTGAAGACCCGGCGGTCTATAAAGAAGCCTGGGCTGATTTCCTCGATCATCTGGCCAAGGTCACCGGCAAGAAGGTGCAGTTCTTCCCGGTGCAGTCCAACGCCGCCCAGATCGAAGCGATGCGCGCTGGCCGCCTGCATGTGGCCGGTTTCAACACCGGCTCCAATCCGCTGGCCGTGGCCTGTGCCGGCTTCAAGCCGTTTACGATGATGGCCAAGGCCGACGGCTCGTTCGGCTACGAGATGGAAATCATCACCTACCCGGATTCGGGCATCGAAAAGGTTGAGGACATCAAGGGCAAGAAGATGGCCTTCACCGCACAAACGTCCAATTCCGGCTTCAAGGCACCCTCGGCCATTCTGAAGGCCGACTACAACATGGTGCCGGACAAAGATTTCGAACCGGTGTTTTCGGGCAAGCACGACAACTCGGTGCTGGGTGTGGTCAACAAGGATTATCCGGCTGCCGCGGTTGCCAATTCGGTGATGCAGCGCATGATCAGCCGTGATGTCGTCAAAGCCGATCAGATCAAGTCGCTGTACAAGTCGCAGACCTTCCCGACCACCGGCTACGGCATGGCTTACAACCTGAAGCCCGAATTGCAGGCCAAGATTCAGGAAGCGTTCAAGACCTTCAAATGGGAAGGCAGCTCGCTGGCCAAAGAGTTCGAGAAGTCAGGTGAAGCGCAGTTCATACCCATCACCTTCAAGGAAAACTGGGCGGTGATCCGCAAGATCGACGCGGCCAATAACGTCGAATACGCCTGCAAGTAAGTTGTGATTGATGTCTCTGGGTAGCTTGTGATGCTGAAAGTCGAAAATCTCACCAAAACCTACAAGACTGGCGACAAGGCCCTGAGTAATGTCAGTTTCGAAATCCCGGCCGGTCAGGTGGTTGGCCTGATCGGTCCTTCGGGAGCTGGCAAATCATCACTGATTCGTTGTATCAACCGGCTGGTCGAACCGACCGCCGGCAAGATTTCGCTCGGCGGGCTCGAACTGACCACCTTGAGCACCCGCGAGCTGCGCCAGGCGCGCCGTCGCATTGGCATGATCTTCCAGGAGTACGCGCTGGTCGAGCGGTTGTCGGTAATGGAAAACGTGTTGTCGGGCCGGCTCGGCTATGTGTCGTTCTGGACCAGTCTGCTGCGCCGCTTCAACGGCACCGACGTGAGCAAGGCCTTCGAGTTGCTGGCCCGGGTCGGGCTGGCCGACCATGCCAATAAACGCGCCGACGAGTTGTCGGGCGGCCAGCGCCAGCGGGTCGGTATTGCGCGGGCGCTCGAGCAAGACCCCGAGCTGCTGCTCGTCGATGAACCGACCGCCTCGCTCGACCCCAAAACCTCGCGCCAGATCATGCGTCTGATTCGCGAAATCTGCGACGAGCGCGGTCTGCCCGCCATTATCAACATCCATGACGTCTTGCTGGCGCAGCAATTTTCGCAGCGCATCATCGGGCTGCGCGCCGGCGAAGTCGTCTATGACGGACCGCCCGAACAACTCGATGAAGCCGCACTGACCCGCATTTACGGCGAAGAAGACTGGGCCGCCATTCGCAAGACCGATGATGCCGAGGCCGTCGACGACGAGGCCGACGACGATGACGCCCCCGCAGCGGGTGCCACCGCGCTCAAGGTAGCGGCCGACCATGACCGGCTGGCCGGACTGGGCTGAGGCGCAAGATGAGTACACCGACCCTGCCCCAACCGACCCGGTGGCGGCCACCGCACACGATGATTCCCGATCGCCGCTGGCGCATCGGCCTGGGCCTGGCGGCCGTCATTTACCTGATCGCGGCGATCAGTTCGGTCGAGGTGAACTGGGTTCGGGTCTACGAGGGGCTCGAACGCGGCGGCCGCTTTCTGATGGGCTTCATGCCGCCCGATTTCACCTCGCGCTGGCCCGACATGTCGCAAGGGCTGATCGAAAGCCTGACCATGACCGTCACCTCCACCGTGGTTGGCGTGGCCATCTCCGTGCCCATCGGGCTTGGCGCGGCGCGCAATCTGGCGCCGCGGCCGGTTTACTACGTGTGCCGGGCCATCATTGCCTTGTCGCGCTCGCTGCAGGAAATCATCATCGCCATTCTGTTTGTGGCGATGTTCGGCTTCGGGCCCTTTGCCGGCTTTCTGACCCTCAGTTTTGCCACCATCGGCTTTCTGGCCAAGCTGCTGGCCGAAGATATCGAAGACATCGACCCGACCCAGGTTGAAGCGGTCCGGGCCACCGGCGCAAGCTGGCTGCAAGTGGTCAACTATGCGGTGCAACCGCAGGTAATGCCGCGCCTGATCGGGCTGTCGTTGTATCGGCTTGACATCAATTTCCGGGAATCCGCTGTCATCGGCATCGTCGGCGCCGGCGGTATCGGCGCCACTCTCAATACCGCGATGGATCGATATGAATTCGATTCTGCCGCCGCCATCCTGCTGATCATCATCGCCATCGTGATGATGGCCGAGTATCTGTCGGGCTATGTTCGCAAGTGGGTGCAATGATGGACACCTCCACTACCGCTCCCGTCTGGACGCATCGCACCACCGGTGTCCGGCTTGCCCGCTGGGCCGGCTGGCTGGCCCTGGTTGCGCTGTTCGTGTTCTGCTGGCAGGTGATGACCGTCGACACGATGTGGGTGTTCGTCACCGATGCACCGCGGCAAGCCATGGACATCGGCAGCCGGATGCTGCCGCCCAAACTCAGCTATCTCGACGACTTGATCGTGCCCATCTGGGACACGCTCAACATTGCCACGCTGGGCACCCTGATGGGCATTGTGTTTGCCATTCCGGTGGCCTTTCTGGCGGCCAGCAATACCACCCCGAGCGTGCTTTTCGTGCGCCCGATCGCGCTGTTCATCATCGTGGCCTCACGCTCGATCAATTCGTTGATCTGGGCCTTGCTGCTGGTGTCGATCATTGGCCCTGGCCTGCTGGCCGGCATTGTCGCCATCGCGCTGCGCTCGATTGGCTTCGTCGCCAAACTGCTCTACGAAGCCATCGAAGAAACCGATATCAGCCAGATCGAAGCCGTGCGCGCCACCGGCGCCAGCCGCCTGCAGGTCCTCGACTACGCGATCGTGCCGCAGGTGTTGCCGGCGTTTTTCGGCATTGCCGTGTTCCGCTGGGACATCAACATCCGCGAATCGACCATTCTCGGGCTGGTAGGCGCCGGCGGCATTGGCCTGCAGTTGCAGGAGTCACTCAATGTTCTGGCCTGGCCACAGGTGACCATGATCTTCATCGTCATTCTGGCAACCGTCGTCATCAGCGAATGGGTGTCCGCCAAGGTCCGCCACGCCATTATCTGAAGCTCATATCTGGCAGAAAACTTCGCGATTTGCGAGATAGCCATTTTGCGGTAGTGTCCGCCCATGGGCGCGGTACGCGTTCAACACAATCACGGGCCCGGCAAGCGGCCCGACAACGAGGGACAACCATGCGCAAAACAATCATCACGACCCTGCTTTCAGCCGCCGGCCTGCTGGCTACTGCCACAGCAGCTCAGGCCGAAACCACGTTGACCTACTCATCGTGGCTGCCCTGGACGCATCCGATCAATGTCGAGTTGTACATCCCCTGGATGGAAGACATTGAAAAAGAAAGCAAGGGCAGCATCAAATTCAAACGCCTGCCCAAGGCCGTGGCCTCACCGCCGGCCCACTTGTCGGCCATCAGAACCGGCCAGGCCGACGTGGCGATGTCGGTCCATGAGTACACCTCCAAGGCGCTGACGCCGTATCTGTTCTCGGGCCTGCCGATGCTCGGCGATACCGCCGTGGCGACCTCGATCGCCATGCAGCGCACGCACGATAAATTCCTGGCCGACAAAGACTTCTTCAAGGGCGTGCACGTGGTGGGCATGAATACCCACGGACCGGGCCTGTTCCATCACAGCAGCAAACACATCCTGCAGCCATCCGATATGGAGGGGCAGAAGTTCCGTACCGGCGGCCCGATTCCACTCAAGATCGTTGAAGCCTGGGGCGGTGTGTCAATTCGCCAGCCGGCGCCCAAGTCGTACGAGATTCTGTCGACCGGCGTTGCCGACGGCATTACCTTCCCATATGAATCGCTGAGCAGCTTCAAGATTACCAAGCTGGTGCCCTTCTCGACCTATGTTCCGGGCGGGCTCTATTCATCGAGCCACTACCTGATGATCAACGAAAAGAAATACGCGGCGCTGTCGCCGGCAGACAAGGCCATCATCGACAAGCACTCGGGCGTGGCGTTTGCCGAGCGTGGTGGCAAGGCCTGGGATCTCATCAACGACCGGGGCCTGGAAGAAGCGAAAGCCGCCGGTAACAATATCGTCACCGCACCCGATTCGTTGATTCAGGAAGTCCGTAAACTGAACGAGCAGTTCGAAGCCGACTACATCGCCGAGGCCAAAGAGGCCGGCGTCGATGGCGCTGAAATTCTCAAGTACTTCCACAGCGAAGTCGCTCGTTTGTCCGCCAAGTAAACCGACCTCATCATGCCAACACCCGACCGCACCGAATCGTCCGTATCAACACCAGGCCCGGATGGCTCGGGCGGGTCGGGGTCAGTCACCTACGGCTTCAGCTGGTGGGTGGGCGAGTTGCCCGCTCGGGTGCTGGGCGTGGTCGCCTGCCTCGCACTGTTTGCGATGATGCTGCTAACCTTCATCGACGTGATGGGCCGGTATCTTTTTTCCAGCCCGCTGCCGGCAGCCTATGAGCTGATTTCGCTCATCATGCCGGCCATCATTTTCTGCGCCCTGCCGCACGTCAACCTGACGAACAGCCACGTTACGATCGACCTGCTCGACAGCTTCATACCGGCAGCGGTCAAACGAGTGCAAGTGGCGCTGATCAGTTTTCTGGCGACCGCCATTCTGGGCCTGCTGGCCTGGCGGCTCCGGGTGTTGTCACAAGACCATTTTGAATTCGATGGCGTAACCGACGAACTGTATTTACCGCTCTGGCCATTCAGCGCCATCATGAGCGGGCTGTGCGTGGTTGCCACCATCAGCATGTTCGTCACCGGCCTCAACCATCTGAGTAACCGCACGACCCCGCAGGGGAGCAACACGCTTTGAGTATTGCACTGACCGGACTGGCATGTCTGCTTGTCATGTCCTTTCTACGCCTGCCGGTGGCGTTTTCGATGATGCTTACCGGCACCATTGGCATGGCCCACATCATCGGCTGGAGTGGCGCACTGGCCAATGTCGGTCAGACCGCTTTTGATGCCGCCATCAACTATGAGTTGTCCGTCGTACCGTTGTTTGTGCTGATGGGCAACTTCGTGGCGCGAGCGCGCCTGGCCGAAGAACTCTACGCCGCCTCCAACGCCTTTCTCGGTCACCGCAAAGGCGGCCTGGCAATGGCCACCGTAGTCGCCTGCGGCGGCTTCAGTGCCATCTGCGGCTCGTCGCTGGCCACCGCCGCCACCATGGCCAAAGTAGCGGTGCCGTCGATGCGACGCTACAACTACGCCGACACCCTGGCCACCGGCTCCATTGCGGCCGGGGGCACCTTGGGCATTCTCATTCCGCCGAGCGTACTGCTGGTCATCTACGGCATTCTGACGCAATCGAACATCGGCAAACTGTTTGCCGCCGGCGTGCTGCCGGGCCTGCTTGGCATCGGCTTTTACCTGCTGGCCGTGCAGAGTGTGGTGCTGCGCCGCCCGCAAGACGGCCCGGCCGGCGAGCGGCAGAGCAGCGCCATGCGCTGGGCCGCGCTGTCGCGAGTCTGGGGCGTTTTGCTGCTGTTCGCCATCGTCATGGGTGGCATTTACGGCGGCGTGTTCAGCCCGACCGAAGCAGCCGGCATTGGCGCCTTCGGGGCCTTCCTCTTTGCGCTCGCACGCCGCTCACTGAACTGGCGCACCTTGTACGAAGTGCTGCTGGAAAGCGCCGCCACCACCGCCATGCTTTTTGCGGTGCTGATTGGCGCGCTGCTGTTTGCCAACTTCATCAACCTGACCGAATTTCCGAACACCTTGCTGGCAACCGCCAGCCAGTATCAGGACACACCCTGGATGGTGATTGCCGCCATCCTCGTCATCTACGTGTTGCTCGGTTGCGTGTTCGAAAGCCTGTCGATGATTCTGCTGACCGTGCCGATCTTTTACCCGCTCGTCATCTCACTCGGCTACGACCCGATCTGGTTCGGCATTGTGGTGGTCGTCATTGTTGAGATCAGCCTGATCACACCACCGGTCGGCCTGAACGTGTTTGTGCTGCGCGGGGTGCTGCCGGATGTGAGCACCGGGACGATTTTCAGAGGGGTGACGCCATTCTGGATTGCTGATCTGTTCCGGCTGGCGGTGATTGTTGGGGTGCCATCGTTGTCGTTGTGGTTGCCAGGTTTTGTGCGCTGACTCGGTGCGAGCCAGCCGCTTAACTTGACGGCTCGCTCCCCACCGGCTTTTCAGCCTGCCCCAATCACGCCAGCTTCAACCAGGCTATCAACCTGACCAGCATCCAGCCCCTGGGCCTGCAGGATTTGCCGGGAGTGCTCACCCACGGCAGGTACCTCAAGACTGCTCGGCATCTCTGCCGGTGTCGGGAAGCCGGGAACTTTCGGCATCGGCACCGACCCCACTTCAGCCATCTCCACCCAGGAGAAAGCACCGGTTTGCTGTACGTGCGACTCGCTTAAAAACTGTGGGTAGTTGAGCACAATCGAGTTGATGACATCGGCCTTCGACAGTTCGGCCGACCATTCGGCGGCAGAGCGGCTCATGAAGGTTTTTTGCAACTCGCTCATCAGCTCGGCTTCGTTGTCGAGCCGGGCCGCTCGGCTGTTGTAGCGCGGGTCGGCATTCATGTCGGGGCGCTGCAGGACCTTGCACAACGCCTCAAAATGGCTGTCACGCATCGTGCTGATGTTGATGATGCCGTCGGCGGTCTGAAACGCGCCAACCGGCGCATAGAGTGCCTGAACTTCGCCCCCGCCCTCCAACGCTTGCTCGATGATCTTGGCACTTTGAAAGGCCGCTGCGCTTTGCATCAGGCTGCAATCAATATATTGCCCTCGGCCGAATCGGAAGCGCGCCAGCAGTGCATTAGAGATGGCCTGATAGGCGTAGAGACCAGTCATCACATCGATGGCCACCATGCCGGTTCGTTGCGGCATGCCATCCCGGGATTTGTTCATGGTCATCCAGCCGGAATACGCCTGGATGACGGCATCGGTAACAGGCAGATCCCGGTTGGGGCCGGACTGGCCGAAGCCGGTTACCGAAAGGTAGATCAAATCGGGCTTTGTTTTGCTCAGCGACTCGAAGTCAAGCCCGAACCTGGCCATGACGCCGGGACGAAAACTCTCGACAATGACGTCGGCGCTGGCGGCCATCTCCTGCATGATCTTGCGAACTTTCGGATCTTTCAGGTTGGCGGCAATGCTGCGCTTGCCCCGATTGAATGCAATCGAATGCGCCGACTGATCGGCATAGGCTTTGCCGAGGGTTCGTCCCCAGTCGCCATCAAGCGGTTCTACCTTGATGACGTCGGCGCCATTGAGCGCCGCCATCATCGTGGCATGCGGACCGGCCACCCCTTGCGTGAAATCAAGCACCTGAATACCAGAAAGCGGCGCGGAACCATTGTGAACATCATTCATTTTGCAAACCCGTGTCAGTTGTAGCGTCAGCTTGCGGCGTATCGGCAGCGTCTGAATTGCCGACCAATCCAAGCAGCAACGGCAACAAGGCAGTTGCCATCAGCAGCACAATCAGAAACAGATAGAAGCCTGAGAAATGCCAGCCATACCAAGCAAGAACCATGATCGGCAGCCAGCAGAGCAGGAGCACACCCCATTGCTTGAAGGCAGACATCAGCTTGAAGGCAGCTATCATGGTCGCTCCTGGTCGGTACCGAATGCATTGTTCGCCGCGCCGAAGAATCGCTGAGCGATAGGCCGCCAGAACGCCGCCAGCAACAAAACCAACGCTGTCAGCGCGGAGCCGTAGCCCGGTGCAATCAGCAACAACGCGGCAATGCCAACGAGCCAGCGCTGCCACCACTGCAGTTGCTGCGCGAAAAAGCCCTGCATCGCTGCGGCCAGACACACCACACCGACACACGCCGTAGCGGTCTGAAGCACCACCAGACTCAGCGGACCATTGAGCAACAGTCCGGGCGAGTAGACGAACATGAACGGAATGATGAACGACGCCACGCCGACCTTGACGGCTTCCCAACCCGTAGTCCAGGGATTGGACCCGGCAATGCCGGCAGCAGCGTAGGTGGTCAGCGCGACCGGCGGCGTGACGCCCGACAGCGCACCGAAGTAGAAAACGAAGAGATTGGCCGCCAGCACTGGCGCGCCCATTTCAACCACACTGGGCACTACCAGCGCCGCCAACGTGATGTAGATAATGGTGGTAGTCATGCCCATGCCGAGAATTACGCACACCACGGCGGTGGTCAGCAGGGCGAGAAACAGATTGCCATCTGCAAAAACGGTGATCGTGCCCGATATTCGACCAGCGAGTCCGGACAGATTCATCGAGCCGACGATCAGACCGGCAGCCGCGCAAGCCATCACCACTGGAATGGCGTTGCGAATACCGCTTTCAAGCGCCGCCAGAAATGACCGGACGCTCAACCGTGTTTTGGTGTTGAACGAGGTGACGAATACAGTGATCAACAATGCCACCGAGCCGGCAATCATCGGCGTGAAGCCGTTCAGCAGGAACAAAACAATTGCCGCAAACGAAAACAGGATCGGCCAACCCTGGGCCAATGTCGTGGCAATTCTGGGCAGCGATTCACGGCTGACACCGGTCAGCCCCATTTTCCGCGCCTCGAAGTGAATCATGGCCAGAATTGAAACGAAGTAGAGGACGGCCAGGGGCCGAGGCTTTTTTGTTTAACGAGGAATGGACGCGTAGCGGCAGGGGAAGAAAACGAGCCGACGGCGGGGATGGCCGCGGCGATGACGACATCCCGGTAGGTCGTGCCCGGGATGTACATCGGAATGATGAATGCCGCCGCACCCATCACCGGTGGCACGATCTGTCCGCCGTTGGACGCGATGGCTTCAACCGAGGCAGCGAACCCGGGCCGGAATCCGGTCGACTTCATCAACGGGATGGTGAACGAGCCGGTAGTCACCACATTGGCCGTGGTGCTGCCCGACAAGGTGCCGTAAAGCCCCGAAGCAATTGCCGCAGCCTTGGCCGCGCCACCGGCCATCCAGCCGGTGGTGGCATAGGCCAGATCAGTGAAGAACGCCCCGGCGCCGGAGCGCACCAGCACCGCACCAAACATCATGAAGATGACGATGAACGATGATGAAACAGCGATGGGCACACCGAGCATGCCATCCAGATCGATGGTCAGGTAGCCGATCAACGACGAAAAGCGCGTAGGGGCAGCCAGAAATACCGACGGGAAATGATCGGAGTAAACAGCGTGCACCATGAACAGTGCTGGCAAAGCCACCAGCGACCAGCCAACGGTGCGACGTACACCTTCCAGCACGAGCAGCACCAGAATGGTTCCGCTCACCACATCATTGGCATCCGGAAACCCAGTCCGCGATGCCAGCGCGTCGATGTCATGGATGCGATAGGCAAACACGCCAATCGCCAGCACGATCAGCAGGCCGTCAATCAGCACCCATGCATTGAGTGGCGCCCGCCATGAGTTGCGCCCTGACGGATAAACCAGAAAGGTGAGGATCAGGAAGCCGACAAGATGGGTCGTGCGATGACTGAATGCCTCGGTGGTGCCGAACAGGCCACCAACCAAGTGGTAGACAGCAAGAGACAGACTTGCCACAACGATCAGATAAACCAACCACCTCGGTACAGCCAGACGTGAGTTGGTCAGAAAGTTATCCGTGGCACTGCCAGCCTCGAAATCAATTCGCATCAGTCAGCCTTGTCAACGATAAGCTCGAGATCCTCCGTCCAGCCGGGCTCAGTACACGCCTTTTTCAGACAGGTATTTCTGCGCACCTTTGTGGAAGGGAATGACCCCATCTTTGAGCCCGGATGTGGCATGGCTCAAGGACAAGGATGGATCCTTACCCATGAACTTCTTGAGATCGGCGTCCTCATAGAGAAGCTTGGTCACCTGATACGCAATGTCTTCAGGTACATCTTTGTTGATGACAAAGATTGACCACATGGCCGGCACCGGGAAATCGCCCTTCACGGATTTGTAGGGGTTTGCCGGGTAAGTCATCTGCACGAAGGCGCCCGCCGGCTGCAAGGTCGGCATGATCGCATCGACTTCTGCCTGCGTGTACGGCGGAATATCAATGCCAGGCTGCTCAGACAATTTGGTCAACAACGGGCTGGGGACCGAGGCGTAATACATGAAGCCATCCAGTCGGCGATCCTGCATCATGTTGGTGACATCACCGAAGCCCAGATATTGCATCTGCCCACCAGCCGCTTTCTGGGACTCCTCATTGATGCCGAAGTAATCCAGAATCTGCATTGAGATCTTGGCAGTACTCCATTGCCGCTTGCCCGGACTGACGACCTTCCCTTTCAGATCGGACATGGATGAAATGCCCGCCTCTGATCTGACCACCGCGTGAAGATAAGCCGGGTAGAAGGTGCCGATGACCCGGGCGTTATCGAATTTTTCCTTGAAGTCGCCCTGACCGGTGTACGCCTGAATGGAAGTCGGCGTGAAGCTGAAGCCCATCTGTGCATCGCCCGAGCTGACCAGTTTGTGATTGATGTTTGAGCCGCCTGGCACGTGGCTGACAGTCACATCGGGCAGCGCCTTACCGAGTTTGTCGGCAAGCTGGGTGCCAAACGTATGCCAGAGCCCCCCGGGTGATGTTGATACGATCTTGAAGAACTGCGGACTCTGGGCCCACGCCGCGCT
>CAXBNM010000037.1:0-19805 GCA_963976885.1 uncultured Burkholderiaceae bacterium | reverse complement strand
GCCCAGCCCTGCACGAAGTCGAGATAACGTCGCTCGCGGTGATCCCACAGCCAGGAGCCCTGGCCGTGCGTAAAGACGACCGGCGGGCGGTCGGTTATCGGCATCAAGGTGTCGATGGCCAGATTCTCGAAACTATCCATGTTCGATCTCGCTACTCAAAAGAAAAGCCCCAACCCAAGGTGCACCCAGAATGACAAAAGCCCCGGCAGGCAGACCTACCGGGGCTTTTGTCGGAGGCAGCCAGCGGCCTGCCTCCGAAATAATTCGGAAGCAGAATCAGGGGCTACGTCGTGTTGTGTGCGTTGTCATGTCTGGCAATTTACGATGAATGACGGGTTCTGTCCAAAACTTTATCGACCCGCTGATGTTGCCCGGATGCCAGTCGCGGCCAATAAGCAACGCGGCTCAGTGCGGCGCTCAGGGCCACTGCGGGGGGCGTTTTTCGAGAAACGCCTGCACGCCTTCCAGCGCGGTCGGCTCCATCATGTTGCAGGCCATGGTTTGCCCTGCCATCTGGTAGGCCGCCTCGACGCCGCACTCGAGCTGTCGGTAGAACAAGCTCTTGCCCGCCGCAATCGCCGCGGCCGGCTTGGCGCAGATAGCCTGCGCCAGCGCATCGACTTCGGCGTCGAGCTGCTCGAGCGGCACGACCCGGTTTACCAGGCCTTTCTCCCGAGCCTGGGCGGCGCTGATGAACTCGCCGGTCACGAGCATCTCGAACGCGTCCTTGCGCGACAGGTTGCGCGACAGACTTACCGAGGGCGTCGAACAGAACAAACCCAGATTGACACCGCTGACCGCAAACCGCGCCTGCTCGGCCGCCACCGCCAGATCGCACATCGCCACCATCTGACAGCCCGCGGCCGTTGCAATGCCGTGTACGCGCGCAATGACCGGCTGCGGAATCTGCTGAATCGCCATCATCATCCGGGTACAGGCTCCGAACAGCTTGCGGTAGTACGCCTCGCTTGGCTCGGCGCGCATTTCACGCAAATCGTGGCCGGCGCAGAACGCCTTGCCATCGCCGGCAATGACGATCACGCGCACCGACTCATCTCTGCCCGCTTCCTGGAGCGCGCTGGTCAGTTCGGCCAGCAAGGCCTCGGACAACGCATTGAATTGCGCCCCCCGGTTCATCGTCAGGGTCAGGCGTGGGCCGCTGCGGGTCTGCAGCAATAACGATTCGTTGGCGGTGGATTGGCTCATGATTGCTGCCTGAAGAAGTAAATACAATCCTGATACTACCGCTCCCCCGAAACCCCTTCAATTGGCAGCCCACGACCGTTGATGCGTGCTGCCGGGCCGTTCATCGGGCTGTCTGTCGGCATTCGACCGTTCGTGAAATCGGGCACAGGGGTGCCCCCTGCGCATCCGATACACTCATCACGATATCGCTGCGACCAAGACGGACTCATGCTCGAAAAGATTCAACTCGTGGCTGCCCAGGTAGGCTCCATTGTCGTGGGCAAACAAGCCCAGATCCGACTGGCCCTGACCTGCGTGCTGGCCCGCGGCCACCTGCTCGTCGAAGACGTGCCCGGGGTCGGTAAAACCACCCTGGCCCATGCGTTGTCGATCTCGCTCGGGCTGCAATTCAACCGGGTGCAATTCACCAACGACTTGCTGCCTGCCGATATTGTCGGCGTCAACGTCTTTGATCGCGACCAGAACAAATTTGTCTTTCACCCCGGCCCGGTGTTTTCCGAAGTGATGCTGGCCGATGAAATCAACCGCGCGTCGCCGAAAACCCAGTCAGCGCTGCTTGAGGCGATGGAAGAGCGGCAGATTTCCGTGGAAGGCAAGGCGGTCGATCTGCCCAATCCGTTTTTCGTGATTGCCACGCAGAATCCGCAGGATCAGATCGGCACCTTCCCGCTCCCGGAATCGCAACTCGATCGCTTCCTGATGTGCCTCGAACTGGGTTACCCCGATCCGCAGAGCGAACGGGCCTTGCTGGCCGGTCAGGACCGGCGCGACATGCTCACCAAACTCAAACCCCAGATTACGCCCGCCGAATTGCGTCAGGCCATGCTGAAAGTGCGCGAAGTGCGCGCCTCGGATGCATTGCTCGACTATGTCCAGAACCTGCTCAACCACTCGCGTCGCTCGGCAGCGTTGTCCGAAGGGCTGAGCCCGCGCTCCGGGCTGGCCCTGATGCAGGCGGCGCGCGCCTGGGCCTTGCTGGACGGGCGCAATCATGTGTTGCCTGACGATGTTCAGGCGGTGTTGCCGGCGGTCGCCGGCCATCGGCTGCGCCCGGCCAAAGGTGGCGCCCTGAATTACCGTGGTCGCGCCGAACTGGTGGCCGAGTTGATGCACGCCGTACCGGTTTCCTGACCCCCACACGCCGATGGCCCACAGCAGTCGACTCAGAGCTCCCGGCCGCGGCTTCGGCATAGCGTCCGAACCGTCCGGCTCGGCCGCCGACCGTTTGCTGGCCCGTTTCGTCTCCAGACGCGGGCCGATCGCCGGCGACCATTTGCTGACCCGCCGCAATATCTACGTGCTGCCCTCGCGCTCGGGGATCTTGTTCGCGCTGGTGTTGCTGGCCATGCTGGTCTGTTCGATCAACTACGGCCTGGCAATGGGCTATGCACTGACCTTCCTGATCTTCGGCCTGGCCGTCGTCGGGATGATGCACACCTTTCGCAACCTTTCGGCGCTGACCTTGCGTGCCGGTCGCGCCGAACCGGTGTACGCCCATCAGAGCGTCGAAGTCAGCTTCATGCTGATCAATCCGAGCCGGCTCGCCCGCTTTGCCGTTCGTGTCGATGCCGAGGGCATGAACAACACCGCCATTATCGATGTGCCACCGCGCAGCGAGCACTTCGCCGATATCGCGTTGCCCGCCGGCCCGCGCGGCTGGATGCCGATGCCGCGCCTGACCTTGTCGACCCGCTATCCGCTGGGCATCTGGCGGGCCTGGACTTACTGGCAGCCCGCGCAACGGGTCCTGGTCTATCCGGCCCCGGAAACCCCGGGTGTCCCGCTGCCCTTGTCGCGCCTGCAGGATGGCGAACAATATGGCGCCGGCGGCATGGATGAAGACCTGGCCGGTATCCGCCCCTATCGCGCCGGCGATTCGCTGCGCCGCATCGCCTGGACGGCCATTGCCCGCACCGGCAGCGACGAGTTGATCAGCAAACAGTTCGAGGGCGGAGGGTCGGGCGAGCTACTGCTCGACTACAACGCCCTGCCCGCCACTCTCGACATCGAAGCCCGGCTGTCGCGCCTCACCCGCTGGGTGCTCGAAGCCGAACAGAGCGGTGCACTCTATGCGTTGCACCTGCCCGGTCAGGAGCTGCCGGCCAGCAACGGGCCAGGCCACAAAACGGCTTGTCTGCGCGCGCTGGCCAGCTTCAACCTCAAACCGGCCAGCCCCGAGCCACGAGTTGCCGACCGCGAGCGAGCGTCATGAGCGCACTACGCCTGGGCTGGTCCCTGCGCGCGCTCGGTGGCCAACTCGGCGCGCAATGGGAGCGCGACCGCCGCGACACCTTGTTCCTGATGGCTACGATTGCATTGGCCGTCCTGCCGCACGTCGCCCATCAACCGCTCTGGATCACCGGCGCCTTCGCGGCAATGTTCGGCTGGCGGCTGGCACTGGTGTTTTCAGGCCGCGAACTGCCCGGCCCCTTTGTGCGCACGGTTGGCGCCATAGCCTGCCTGGCGGCGATCTTTGCGCAGTATCAAAGCCTGATCGGCCGGGAACAAGGCGTGGCCATGCTGACGCTCTTTCTGGGCCTCAAACTGCTGGAAATGAAAGCCCGTCGCGATCTGTTCGTGGCGATATTTCTGTGCTTCTTTCTGCTGCTGACCTCGTTCTTTCATTCGCAATCGCTGGCCAGTGCAATGCTGGTAGGTGTTGCCGTCATCGCCTTGACGGCAACAATGATCACCATGCAATACGGCCAGCAGGAAGCCGCCATTGCGCAACGCTACAAGCAAGCGCTGCTGATGCTGGTGCAGGCCTTGCCGATTGCGCTGGCCTTGTTTGTGTTGTTTCCGCGGCTCGCTACGCCGCTCTGGGGCATGCAGGGTCAGGGCGGCAGTTCAACAACCGGCCTGTCCGATTCAATGGCCCCCGGTGGCGTCACCTCGCTGTCCAAATCGACGGCAGTTGCCATGCGGGTGAAATTCGACGGTGCCGTGCCGCCGGCACCCCAACTCTACTGGCGTGGACCGGTGTTCGGTGCCTTCGACGGGACCACCTGGTCGGCGTTTGGCCCTTCGCCAGGCAGCCCGCGCCTGGCCAGTCTGCGCACCGGTGCGCCGGCCGACTTGTTCAGCTATGAAGTCACCCTCGAACCGAACGGTCAGCCCTGGCTTCTGGCGCTCGACATGCCGGTACGCGTTGCCCCGCTACCGGCCAGCAAGGTCGGCGTCGGCAGCGGCTTCACCTTGTTGCGCGACCACCGGGTGTTTGAGCGACTGCGCTACCGAATCGACTCACACCTCGACTACGAACTGGGCGCCGAACTCGATCCCAGCGAACTGCAGCCCTGGTTGCATCTGCCGCTCAATTTCAATCCGCGCACGCTGGCGCTGGCCCGTCAATGGCGCGATGAAATGACTGGCTTGCCAACCATGCAAGTGGTCGACCGGGCCCTGAGCATGTTCCGCACACAGGCCTTTCGCTACACCTTGAATCCCCCCGCTCTGGGCCGCCATTCGGTCGATGAGTTTCTGTTTGACCAGCAGGCCGGCTTTTGCGAACACTTCACCTCGGCCTTTGTGGTGCTGATGCGCGCCATCGGCATTCCAGCCCGCGTCGTCACCGGCTATCAGGGCGGCACGGTCAATCCGCTCGATGGCTATATGGTGGTGCGCCAGTCCGATGCCCATGCCTGGGCCGAAGTCTGGACCGAGCGCCAGGGTTGGGTGCGCGTCGACCCCACCGCTGCCGTGGCTCCCGAGCGCATCGAAACCGATCAAAGACTGGTTGATGAAACCGATTTCGGTGCCCCGAGCGGCACCGTCGGAACGTGGGCACTGCTCAAGCTGAATCTGGATGCACTGGCCAATCGATGGAATCAGTGGGTGCTCAATTACGACCGGCGCTCGCAGGGACGCCTGCTTGAAAGCCTCGGTCTGGACGGCCAGGACTGGACCCGACTGGCCGCGCTGCTGGCCGGCGCGATGGTGTTGCTGATTGGCGGCAGTGCGTTGCTGACGCTGCAACCGCGGCCGGTTGGTGACCCGCTGGCCAAGGTATTCGAGCAGTTCTGTCAGAAGATGGCCGTGCTTGGGGTGGCGCGCCTTGAGCATGAAACCCCCGGTCAGTATCTGGAGCGCTCAAGCCGACATCTGTCAGCCGACGCTCTGCAGCAGGCCCGCGGCATCGTCGCCCTGTACACACAGTTGCGCTACGGCGCAATGAGCGGCGTTTATCAGGGCAAGGAACGGCGCCGTCGCAGCCGCGCGTCGAAAGAGCGGGCCCGGCACATTGCGAAGGCGCGCCAGGGGCTACGCGAATTACGCGCCTCAGTTCAGCAATTCGGCCCCTGACGGGCGGCCGCGCTTGCCCCTGCCTCGCCCTCAGGGGCGAGCCTCGAGCACCATGTTGAACGGCGTCTGCGCCACCCGCCGCACCCGACGAAAACCGCCCGCCTTGATCACTGCTGTCAACGCCTTTTCTCCGGCCTGAGCCCCCAGGGCCATCCCCTTCTCCTGACTCAGCGACGTCGGCACGCAGATCATGGTGGATGCGGCATAGTAGAAGCGACTCACCGGATTGAGATTATCCTCGAGCGCGTCAGCCGCCATGGGCTCGACAATCATCCAGACGCCGTCGGGTTTGAGGATGGATTTGACATGGGCGGCCGCGCCAACCGGATCGCCCATGTCATGCAGACAATCGAAACAGGTGACCAGATCAAAGTCTGTATCGGCAATGTCTTTAACGGCCGCCGTTTCGAACCGGACCCGCTTGCCGAGATGCCACTGCTGCGCGTGCTTGCGCGCCTCCAGAATCGATTCTTCGTGAAAGTCGTAACCCATGAAATGCGACTGCGGGTAGGCCTGAGCCATCAACACCGTGGAATGGCCATAACCGCAGCCGATATCCGCAACCCGGCCACCCGCGATCAATCGGTCATGCACGCCGGCCAGCGAGGGAATCCATTCATCGATCAGATTGTAGACGTAGCCGGGTCGAAAAAAGCGCGCCACGGCGCGGAACAGATTGCTGGGTTGATCGCCCCACGCAACGCCCTGCCCTGACTCGAAGGCAGCACTGACCTTGTCAAAATTTTCGGCCATGCACCAGGCTGTTTCGAAGGCCGGCAGCAGATGCACCGGACTGTCTTCATCGACAAACACCATGACTTGCTCCGGACTCAGCGAAAAGCGCCCCGTCTTCGGATCAAACTGCACGTAACCAGAGGCCGCCTGAGCACACAACCACTCGCGCACATAGCGTGCGGCCAGACCCAGTCGATCGGCCAGTTCGTTGGCGGTTGCCGGCCCGCTCACGTGGAGGTTGCGATACAAACCGTGCTTGCGCCCCAACCGCGCCAGCGGCACCGATGCCGCGCCCCCCAGATCAACCAACACCTTGCCGACAAGATCCTGCAACTTGTTTTCATCGACCGGGCTCATTGCCGTTTACTCCGTAAAACTGAATCCATGCTCAGGTGCTACCTGCGATAAAACAGTGCATGCGCATCTTCGCGACATGTCCATTCACACTCATTAAGGTGACTTATCAGTCATTCCCTGATCGGGTGTTGCAGGTTCGTTTGGCTGACATGCCGATGCGTCATCGCCGACATGCCAATTTCGCTAGCGATACTGACTGAAAAAAGTTCTCATGCCGCGCCGGGAAATCTGAAATTTTTCCGAAAATGCCTTTTATTTAGGGCCTTTCTGCCATTTCGCCGGCAATGCCCGCATCTGCACCAAGTGCCATGCTTGCGGTGCGGGTCGCTCGACTCACCAACAATAGGTAACACAGGAACCCCTCGTCCGGGTTAGACTGAAAGCACCCGAAAAGCCCTCAACGCTCTTCTTGCCAAGCTTGGTTTGAAAGGCTTCAGGGACTCACCTATCTATCGTCAATGCCCCTAGACACTGTCAACCGGTTCGGAGGCTTCTGCCTCGACGAGAACGCCGGCGCGCTCGTTAATGCCGCCGGAGTGACAGTACCGCTACGCGCGCATTCGCGCGCCCTCTTCAAGCTGTTGGCCTCCGAGCCGGCCAGATTGTTCAGCAAAGCAGAAATCAAAAGCCACATCTGGCCCGATGTCGTCGTCACCGATGATTCGCTCATTCAATGCGTAAGCGATATCCGGCGAGCCATCAACGACCAGCAGCGCAGCATTCTCAAAACCGTCCACCGCCAGGGATATCGACTGATACCCGATCTGCCACCACTGGCGCTGTCGAACCCTTCGGCAGCAACAATGGTCGCAACGCTGCCCACCGCACGCCGCCCAACGAGCGGCCGCCGCCTCATCGGCCGCCAGACCGAACTCGACGCGCTGGAACAGGTTCTGGCCAGCGTGCAGGCAGGAGCCAACCGTTTCGCGCTGATTGTGGGTGAGGCCGGCATCGGCAAGACCCGACTCGTCGACGAAGTGCTGCAGACCGCCGAACAGAACCGCTTCCTCTACGCGACCTGCAGTGCCTATGAGTTCGGCTCCGAACTTGGCTACGCTACGGTCACCACCTGGTTGCGTACCGCACCCATTTTTCAGAATATCGGTCGCATGGATCCGGCCTGCCAGCGTGAAATTGCCCGGATCCTGCCCGAACTGGAATTGTCGGCAGCCCTTGCCGAGAACACGAACGCCCTACCCGAACCCTGGATCAAGGTGCGCCTTTTTGCCTGTCTGCACCGCGCATTCACGCAACTGGGCCGACCACTGATTCTGGTGTTGGACAATCTGCAATGGTGCGATGCCGAATCTCTGCAATGGCTCAACTATGTTCTGATGCAACCCGGCGGCGCAGGCCTGTTGGTATTGGCGACCATGCGCGACGAGGCGCCCGAATCAAAAACGTCCCGGACGCTGATGACCAACCTTGCTCATGCCGGCCAGCTCAAGAAAGTCACGCTCGGCCCGCTGAGCCAGAGTGATTGCGTCGCCCTTGCCGACATGGTCAGCACCAAGTGGTCCAGACAGCTCGATGCCGCACAGCTCAAGAAGCTCACTGGCGGCAATCCGCTGTTCATTACGGAAACGCTGCGTGGCAACCATCCCGATGGCGGCGGTCATTCGCTGACCTCAGACCGGCTGCACGAAGTGATTGCCTATCGGCTTGAAGGCCTCGAATTATCCACTCGCCAGATATTGCGCCACGCGGCCGCCATGGGACGCTCATTCGGTGCCATGCTGCTGAGCCGCTCGACCGAACTGCCCTACGACATTGTCGCCATTGGGCTGGCCACACTCGAGGCACGGCGCTTCATCGTGCCCGATGACACCAAGCCCGAATACAACTTCAGGCACGACTTGCTGCGCGATGCCGTTTATCAGCAGATCGACGCCAGTGAACAACGCAAGATCCATCGCAGCATTGCTGCGGCCATCAGCTCGATCGAACCCCCGCGACTCGATCTGCGCTATGAACTGGCGATGCATTGCACCAAGGCCAATCAGTGGGAGGACGCGCTGACGCACTTTCAGCGCGCCGCCTGGCACGCGCGCGAGCATCATGCCAGTCATGCCGAAGCCCATTCGCTGCGCGGCGCATTGACCGCACTCGAACACTTGCCCCCCACAATCGACAACAAACAGCTACAAACCGAAATCCTGCTCGATCTGGGCCTGGCCGACAGTACCAACTATGGCTGGGGCGCCGAATCGGCAGAAGCCGCCTGGGAGCTGGCCTACGAACTGGCGATGGACTGCGGCACGACCACCTTACGCGCACGCGCCATCAATGCGCTCGACACCAGCTACCGTGACACCGGTCAGTGGCATCGCTGCGAGACCTTGTCGGCCGCTGCGATGGATTTGCTGCCTGATATTCATGATCCCTATCTGCGCCAGTGTCTGCAGTCGGCCCAGGCGGCATTGCTGCTGCATATCGGTTCGCTGCCACAAGCGGTTTCGGCCTACGGGGCCATCATTGCCAGTTCCAAAGAACTGATCATGCCGTCATTCAACTGGTTCAACACCACGTTTCAGATCGGCGCCTATTTCAAATCGGCTCAGGCCTTGTGGTTGATGGGCCGTGGGGACGAGGCCCGCCGGCGCGCCGATATTGCGCTGAACCAGTCGGCCGCGCACGCCGATCCGTTTCATCGGGCCATTACCTTGTTTCAGATCGGTCTGTTGTACGAGTACGCGCGCGACTCGGGCAAAGTCCTTGAAATTGCCTCCGAGCTGGCGGACATTTCCGCACGGTATCAATACAGCTTCTACAAGGCCGCGGCAGATATGATGATTGCGCTGGCCAATTTACGTCAGACCAATCGCAAGGAAGAGTTGTCGATCATCGAATCGGTCACCTCAAGCAGCCATGAGATGGGCGCCCGGATGTTCGTGCCCTACCAGCTGGGTAATCTGGCCGAAGCCCAGCTCGTGACTGGCGACGCCGACCGGGCACTGCGCACCGTGCGCCGCGCCCTGCAAACTTCGGCCAGTACCCGCAATCAGTACTGGGATGCGAGCCTGTGGATCATTACCGGCAATTGCCTGCTGACCCAGCATGGTCCGGACGAGCGCACGCTGCAAGCCTACCTGCGCGCCGCGGAAATCGCCCGCACGCAATCGGCCACCATGCTTGAGTTGCGCGCCGTGCAGGCCCGGCATCTGGCGGCGCCCAGCCCGGAAACGCTGATCGAATTGCGCCGCCTGCGCGAGAACGTACGCGGCATGGCCGAGATTTCCCAGGGGCAGCAAGCGGCCGCCCCGAGAGTTGCGCCCCGACGCCGCGCATCAAGCTGAGTGGGCGCGGCAGGCCCGCCGCGTTATTGGTACGCCGGCCTCTATCGTGACCGGTCGCGGCTGAGGTAAAGTCAATGCATGACCAGCTCAACCCATCCCCCTGCTCTTGCCGCCCGCCACGATCTGTGCATCAATGGCGAGCGCCTCTGGACCTCGCTGATGGATCTGGCCAAGGTCGGCGCCACACCGCTTGGCGGCGTGCGGCGACTGGCCCTGACCGACCTCGACCGCGCCGGCCGCGATCTGGTCGTCAGCTGGATGCGCGAAGCCGGCCTGACCGTGCGCATCGATCAGATCGGCAATATTTTCGGGCGACGTGCCGGTACCGACCCTGCGCGCAAGGCGGTGGCCTCGGGCAGTCATATCGACACGCAGCCTTCCGGGGGCCGCTTTGACGGCAACTACGGCGTTCTCGCCGCCCTCGAAGTGGTCCGCACACTGAACGAACACAACATCAGCACCGCTGCCCCCATCGAAAGCGCCATCTGGACCAATGAAGAAGGCACCCGGTTCACGCCGGTCATGATGGGTTCGGGTGCCTATGCCGGCGTCTTCGAACTGGCCGATGTGCTCGCTGCGCGCGATCTCGACGGGCTGGCGGTCGGCGACGAACTCACGCGCATCGGCTACGCCGGTGACACCCCGCTCGGTGCCGAGCCCTTCGATGCCTACTTTGAAGCCCATATCGAGCAAGGCCCGATTCTCGAAGACCGCGGCCTGCCCATTGGCATCGTCACCGGCGCACTCGGGCAGCGCTGGTTTGATGTCACCGTCACCGGCATGGATGCCCACGCGGGCCCTACGCCCATGCCCTTGCGCCGCGATGCCGGCCTGGCCATGGCGCGCATCATCGAGGCGGTCAATGCCATTGCGCTGGCCGAGGCGCCCGATGGCCGAGGCACGGTTGGCTATGTTCAGATAGGCCCCAACTCACGGAACGTGATTCCGGGCAGTGCAAGCTTCTCAGTCGATCTGCGTCATCCGAACCAGGAAGGGTTGCTGCGCATGGATGCGGCCCTGCGCGAGCAGGCTGCAGCGGTTGCCACCAGTACCCGCACCCGGATCGAGGTGCGCCAGGTGGTTGAATTTCCGCCTTGTGCATTCGACCAGCATTGCGTCGATCTGGTGCGCGAAGCCGCGCAAACCCATGACCTGCCGCATCTGGACATCGTCAGCGGCGCCGGTCATGACGCGGTTTACGTGGCGCGGGTTGCCCCCACCGCCATGATTTTCGTGCCCTGCAAAGACGGCATCAGCCACAATGAAATTGAAGACGCCAGCCCCGACGATATCGAAGCTGGCGCCAATGTGTTGCTGACCGCCATGCTCGGGCGGGCCGGCTAGGTACCGGCTTGCGGTCCGCTCAGGCGGGAAAGACGCCGGTCGACAAATAGCGGTCACCGCGATCGCAGACGATGAACACGATGGTGGCGTTTTCGAGGGTTTCAGCCAGCCGCAGTGCAATGCAACAGGCGCCGGCCGCCGAGATGCCACAGAAGATCCCTTCTTCGGTGGCCAGCCGGCGGGCCATCACCTCGGCATCGGCCTGGCTCACCTCTTCGATCTGATCGACCATCGCGTGCTGATAAATGGCCGGCATATAGGCTTGCGGCCATTTGCGAATGCCCGGAATCGACGAGCCCTCGGCCGGTTGCGCACCGATGATGCGCACCGATTCGCGCTGCGCCTTCAGATAGCGTGAGACGCCGGTAATGGTGCCGGTCGTGCCCATCGCCGACACGAAATGGGTAATCCCGCCATCGGTGTCCCGCCAGATTTCCGGGCCGGTGCCCTCGAAATGCGCGCGCCAGTTATCGTCGTTGCCAAACTGATCGAGCACCCGCCCCTTGCCGGCGGCCTGCATTTCAAGCGCCAGATCACGCGCGCCTTCCATGCCCTGCTCGCGAGTCACCAGGATCAGCTCGGCGCCATAGGCGGTCAGCGCCTGACGTCGCTCGATCGACAGGTTGTCGGGCATGATCAACACCATCTTGTAGCCGCGCATGGCCGCCACCATGGCCAGCGCAATACCGGTATTGCCCGAGGTCGCCTCGATCAGGGTATCGCCGGGGCGGATATCGCCGCGCTGCTGAGCGCCGTCGATCATCGTCAGTGCGGCACGGTCCTTGACCGAGCCGGCCGGGTTATTCCCTTCCATTTTGCCCAGAATGACATTGCCGCGCCGGTCATTGGCGACGCCGGGCAGGCGTTGCAGGCGGGCCAGAGGCGTGTTGCCGATCGTGGCTTCAAGATTGAGATACTGAGGCATATTGACGAGGCTCAAACGTGATGGGACGGCTGCGCATCGGGCAGCATCGTGATGTGCTCAAGCTGCAACCGGAGCATGGACTGGCGCAGCGCTTCAATGGCTTCGACCCGTGCAAAACTCTTGCGCCAGGCCAGCATCACCCGACGGGTCGGTGCCGGCGGACGAAACGGCACATAGCGTAGCAAGCCATCACGCTCGTCCGGTCTGATAGCCATCATGGGCAGCACGGTAATGCCGATCCCGGAGGCCACCATGTGGCGAATGGTTTCGAGCGACGAACCCTCGAAGGTTTTCTGGATGCCGGCGCTGGCCTGCGAATAGCGTGACAACTCGGGACAGACTTCGAGCACGTGATCGCGAAAGCAGTGGCCGGTGCCGAGCAACAGCATCGTCTCTTCCTTGATCGCGGTCGAATCGATGGCCTCCATTGATGCCCATTTGTGATTGCGCGGCAAGGCCACCATGAACGGCTCGTCGTAGACGGGCTGCGTGGCCAGGCCGGCATCATTGAAGGGATCCGCAAGAATGGCCACATCGATCTCGCCCTGACGCAGCAGTTCAAGCAATTTGGTGGTCAGGTTTTCCTGCAGGATGAGCGGCATCTGTGCCGAATCGGCAATTACTTGCGGGATCAGCGCCGGCAACAGATAGGGTCCGATAGTGTGGATGACACCTACCCGCAGCGGCCCCGATAACGGGTCTTTGCCCTGCTGGGCGATTTCGCGCACGCCGTTGGCTTCTTCCAGAACCCGCTGCGCCTGCTCTACGACCCGGCTGCCGATTGGCGTGATGCCGATTTCGGTACCACCACGCTCGAAAATCTGGATTTCAAGCTCTTCTTCGAGCTTCTTGATGGCCACCGACAGGGTCGGCTGGCTGACGAAACAGGCCTCGGCGGCGCGACCGAAATGCCGCTCCCGGGCCACCGCAACGATGTATTTCAACTCGGTCAAGGTCATAGCTTAATTCTATCTCAATCCGCCAGCCATTGTTTGAAGACCATCCGGTGTCGTGGGTGAGTTGAACCGATCGGCACCGCCAGGACACTCAAAACCATGTGTTGGCCGCCCGTCCATCGTTCATCCAGGACAGTCCCGAAGAGAGCCCCGTCGTCATGCCCCCATTGAACCAGAGCGCCTTGCTGCGTGCCCGCCATGCCTTGTACTGGGCGCGCCATTACCAGAGCGACGTCGTCGACCACGACCCGGTGCTCAGCGAGCGTGTACGCAAACTGGTCGCCCCCTGGACGATCCGCCTGCACGACCTGCCAGCCACCGCCTTTCCGGTCACCACGGACGGTCGGCAAACCCTGGCCATCGTGCCCGAACTGGCGCGGCAAACCGGCGCGCAGATTGTCGTGCGCGGTTACGACGAAACCGGCCGGGCCGGCTTTCTTGTGCTCGACGGCCAGCACGGCTTAAGCCCCAACCCGGCCGTATCCCTGGCCGCCGCGGCTGCCCTTTGATCATCGATGTTGCAGCGCGCTGCACCAATTCAATAGCCGCCGCACTGCAATTGCTCAGCGCCGCCCCTCGCGCCAGCACTCGAAGATTTGCTCGCGGCTGACGGGTACGATTTTTCGCGACGTGGGCCGCAAGGCCGTCTTGCATGTGTTAGCGTTCAGGTTCACAAGGCAAAACAGTCGAGCGCCGCCGCGCCGACCGGCCCCCCCCACGGAGAACCGAATGAAGCACATCCTGAGTTGCACCTTGCTGAGCACTGCCATTGCGCTGATCGCTGCCCCCGCATCTGCGGCATCCATCAGCTGGGATATGGCCAACGAGTACAACGACACCTCAATCCACGCCGAAGGCGACAAATTGTTCGGCACCGAACTCGCCAAGCTCACCGGCGGCGACATCAAGATCGTGCACCACTTCGGCGGCTCCATCGGCTTCAAGTCCAAAGATCAGCTCGATGCAGTCGGCGACGGCGCCTTGCCGATTGCCAATACCTATGTCGGCCCGCTCGGCGGCATTGACCCCTTGTTCCTGTTGCCGTCGCTGCCCTTCCTGGCGCAGACCGCCGATCAGGCACGCAGCCTGCTCGAAGCCGCCCGCCCCGACTACGATGCCGTCTTCAAGGCCAACAACCAGAAAATGCTGTGGGCTTCACCCTGGCCGGCCTCGGGCATCTGGGCCAAGAAAGCGGTCGACAGCGAGAAAGAACTGGCCAATCTGAAAATCCGCACCTATGACGCCAACGGCACCATTACGCTGAAAGCGGCGGGCGCAGCCCCCATCCAGCTCAGCTGGGCCGATGTCGTGCCGCAGCTGTCAACCGGCGGCATCGACGCCGTGCTGACCTCGGCCGAGGGCGGCACCAACGCGAAGTTCTGGGAGCACCTGCCCTTCTTCACCGAAGTCAATTACGCAATGCCGCTGAACATGGTGCATATCAATCTGGACACCTGGAATGATCTGAGCGAAGACCAGCAGCAAGCCGTGACCAAAGCCGCCAAAATGGCCGAAGATCATGTCTGGCAAGCGGTCAAAACCCGCGTCGCAGAAAACTACGCGGAAATGAAAGCCGCCGGCACCACGGTGGTCACCGGGGTTGATCCGGCCTACCTGAAGGCACTCAACGACGCCGGCGAAAAAGCCCGTGCCGAATGGCTGGAAAAAACCGGCGACAAAGGTCAAGCCATTCTCGACCGCTTCAACAAGAAATAAACCGTCGTCCCACAAGGCTCCAACGTGCGCGCAGGCATTGCCGCCTTCGACCGGCTCGTCTCCGCACTGAGCCGGGCGGCGGCGGTCGTCGCCGCTTTGCTGCTGGTCTATATCTTTGCGCACATCATTTTCGAAATCATCCTGCGCAGCTTCTTCGACCGCTCGACCTACGTGCTCGATGAATTCGTCGGCTATGGCGTCGCGGCCATGACTTTTCTGGCCGCCGGCCATGCGCTGAACAACGGCCATCTCATCCGGGTCGATCTGTTCATCGGTCGATTGCAGCGCCCGGGCCGCCGGCTTGCCGAACTGTTCTGCCTGGGTGTCAGTTTTGCGATGGCCGGGTTTTGCGCCTGGTGGGTTGGCCGTGATGCGTTGCGTCATCTCACCCGCGGCTCGGTCAGCGAGAGCATCGCCGAGGTCCCGCTCTGGATTCCGGTCGGCGCCGTCTGGCTCGGCCTGATTTTCCTGATGCTGCAACTGCTGGCCTGCTTTCTGCGCGTTGCCGCGGGCGGCGCACCTATCGAATCATCGGGGCACGAATAGTGGAAGCGCTGCTGTCCGGCCTTGTCGTCCTGGTGCTGATTCTGCTGTTTCTGGGCAGCGGCGTCTGGGTGTTTGTCGGCTTGTTGCTGGTATCGACCACCGGCCTGGCGCTGGTGCTCGATTTTCCGCCGCAACGCATTGGTGTTGTGCTCGGCAAGATTCTCTTTCGCAGCGCCAGTTCCTGGGAGCTGGCGGCGATTCCGTTGTTCATCTGGATGGGCGAGATGATCTTTCGGACCGATATCTCACTGCGCCTGTTTCGTGGCCTGACCCCCTTCGTGGCGCTCATTCCCGGCGGTCTCATTCACACCAACGTCGCCGGCTCGACGCTGTTTGCTGCGGTCTCCGGCTCGTCGGCCGCCACCACGGCTACGGTCGGCAAGATCACCACGGTCGAGCTCAAACAGCGCGGCTATGACGAAGGTTTGTCGCTCGGCTCACTCGCCGGCGCCGGCAGTCTGGGTCTGCTTATTCCGCCCTCGATCGTCATGATCATCTACGGCGTACTGGCCGAGGTGTCGATCTCCAGGCTGTTTGCGGCCGGCGTGTTGCCAGGCCTGCTGGTGGCGGGTTTGTATTCGGCCTGGATTGCACTGCGTTGCACGATCAACCCGGCGCTGGCTCCGCGTGAACATGACCACCAGATAAGCAAGAGCCGCGCGTTACTTGATCTGCTGCCCGTGCTGATTCTGATTGCCATGGTATTGGGTGCCATCTACTCGGGTCTGGCCACGCCCTCCGAAGCGGCTGCCGTGGGCGTGCTGGGTACGCTGACTATCGTCACCTTGCTGCGCCAGATGTCCTGGCGCCTGCTGCGCGACAGCCTGATGGGTGCGGTAATGGCGTCCACCATGGTTTGTACGATTCTGGTGGCCGCCGCCTTCCTGTCCACGGCGATGGGCTACATGCATGTGCCGCAAGACGTGGCAAAAGTCATCGCCGGCGCCGATATCGGTCCCTATCATCTGATCGCGATGCTGGCGGTTTTCTATGTTGTGCTCGGCCTGTTTCTGGACGGCATCTCGATTGTCGTCATGAGTCTGCCGATCACCCTGCCACCAGTCATTGCGATGGGCTTCGATCCGATCTGGTTTGGCGTGTTCGTGGTCCTGATGGTTGAACTCGGCCAGATGACACCGCCGGTCGGCTTCAATCTGTTTGTGCTGCAAGGCATGACGGGGGTCCCCATCGGCCGTGTAGCGCGCGCCGCCTTGCCCTTCTTTTTTCTGATGCTTGTTGGCGTGATTATCATTACGGCCTGGCCGCAATTTGTCTTGTGGCTCCCCGACCTGTTGTTCAACAAAACCTGACCCTGCCTGCGATGACCGGAAACAGCCCTGCCCGCCAGCCCTCTGCAACAACTCAACTCGAATTGCTGGCCCGGCTGGCCAATGTCGTGGCCACCCAGGACACCTTCGAAACGATCTGGTTTCAGGCCGATCAGATTCTGGCCGACCTGATTGGTCATCAATTGTTCACCGTGCTCGCCTACGCGGGCGATGGCGATTTGGTGACTCGTTTGTACTCGAATCAACCCGAGCAATACCCGGTCAGCCATACGAAAAAAATGGGGCCGACCCCGTGGGGCGAACAAGTCCTCAAGCGCGGTCAGGCCTATCTGGGCAGCAACGCGGACGACATCCGCTGGGCCTTCCCCGACCATGAACTGATTGCCAGCATGGGGCTGGAATCGACCTTGAATCTGCCGCTGCGCCACGCGGGCCGCGTGGTCGGCACGCTCAATCTGCTTGATGAGGCTGGCTACTACCGCCCGGGACACCTCACCCCCGGCCTGATTGCGGCCACGATGCTGGCTCCGGTCATGATGCGTTGGCTCGAAACGGCTGCGCCCGCCGAATCGGGCTGAACCTCAGCGGTGCTGCGGGGCGAGCACGCCGCGCCCCTGTAACACCACTACCATCAATTGGCAGGCTATTGCCCAGGCCGCGCCGAGCGCCCAGCCGGCCAGCACATCGGTGGGCCAGTGCACCCCCAGATAAACCCTGCTCGTGCCAACCATCAAGGTCAGCACGATGGCGGTTGCCATCAGAAAAATCCGTACGCCACGCAATTCCTGCGTGCGTGCCACCAGGGCCGCCAGGGTCAGAAACACCACTGCCGACAGCATTGCATGGCCGCTGGGGAAACTCTGCGTGTAAACCGCCGCACCATGCGGAACGAGATCAGGGCGGGCCCGGTCAAAGCCCCATTTGAGCGCTTGCGACAACAGCATGCCGCCGACTATCGACACACTGACGGCAACCGCCATCAGTCGCCGCCGACTCAGCACCAGCATGACCACGGCAATCAGGGTGAGCGAGACCAGCACCACGGTACTGCCGAGCGCGGTGATATCGCGCATCATCTCCTCGAACCAGAGCGGCCCCAGCGGGTCGCCAAGATCGGTGCTGCTGCGCATTGCCAGCATGACGCGCTGATCGAAGGCCAGCGTTTCCCCTTCAAAAACCTCATCGGCCAGTCCCACGAAGGCGAGCAAGCCGCCGACGGTGAGCGCCAGCGCGATCAGCATCCCGCGTTCATTGCGAGCCAGATGCGCCAGGGTCGCTCGCCAGCCGGCACGGCGCGCCTCAAGCACCCGTGGCCGGCTCCGCTTTGGCTGCTTGCTGCGCGTTGGCCCAGGTCTCGCGCAGCCAATGGGCACACGCCACCGAATTCTCAAAAATGGAATAACCGTGCCCGGCGCCGTAATCAGGGTTGGGAATGAATTCGGTCGAGATCTGACCCAGCACGCTGTGCTCATGCGTGGCGTGATAGTCCAGTAACTGCCGGACCACTTCCTTCCAGGGTTCGAGGCGACGCTCGTCCCACGGCGCCAGATACTGGCCGGGGGCCGGTTCAATGAACGGGTATTGCACACCCCGGCCGACCGAACCGTCGGGATGCTGCCCCCAGGTATTGACCGGATTGGCAGGTACGGCCGCGCGCGCATGACAGTGCAACACCAGACCGCGCTCGATCCAGCGCTGACAGATGCTGTCGGGCTTGAACGGGTCGAGCACCAGCGCGCCGCTTTCGACATCGCCCCGGATGTCACCGACCTCCTGCTCGGCCGGATTGTCGATCTTGAAGATCACATGGGAATGGTCGAGGGTCATGTGGAACGGAATGCCATGCCGTTCGACCTGATCGGCCACTTGCTCCACGCGGCGGAAGTCTTCCGACCACATGTTGATGTGCACTTCGAAACTTGGCATGCACCCGCAGCGCTGGCCCCACTCATAGGCGCGCAGGTAAATATCGGTCACCTCGTCATTGGAAACAGGTCGCCCGCTCGCATGTTCGGTACGGATCTGGGTGTTATGAACGCGGGCGCCAAGCCGGGCACTGGATGCAAGTTTTTGCCGCAGCAGGTCTTCGTCGCGGCCAAGCGTGTAGAACCAGCCACCGGCTCTGATGGGCAGGCCGTACTTCTCGCTGGCAGCCTGGTAGGCAGCCTCCTGGTCGATGCTTTCCGGCGTCTTGTCGTAATAATCAAAAACGCCGGCTTCGGCCACCATTCGGAAGCGCGTATCCAGATCAATCGGCGGATCTCGGTCGGTGTGGAGTACGCCACCTTCAGTAATGCCGAATTTCAGATCTGTCACCATTGTCGCCTCGCTGATTCATGTGCGGGCACTATAACAAACCACATCGCCCTCGCCCGGACCGCAGCCGTTGCACGGTACGTGCACCAGGCATGAGACATGAGCGGAGGATCGTTACCGGTATATTTCAGCCTGATCCCCGGCAACCTCAGACCCCATGGACATATCGACCGATTTTCGAGAGCTCTGCAAAACCGTTGTCACCGACCTGCAACTCGGCCCACTCGAAGCGATCAGCGAGATCAAGGCTCTGGCCGGCGGCGTGTCTTCGGACATTGCCATGCTCACCATCGGTGAGCAACGCGTCTGCATCAAGTGCGCGCTCGCGCAGCTGAAGGTGCAGGCGGTCTGGAAAGCACCGGTGCGGCGTAATCTGGCCGAGTACCGCTGGCTCTCGTTTGTCGGCTCGCTCTTTCCTGATGCGGTGCCGCATCTGCTCGGGCGCTCGGAAGCCGCCAGCGGTTTTGCGATGGCTTACATCGACCCGGCCAGCGCCGCCAACTATAAAGATTCCTTACTGGCCCGCGAGCCTGATGCCGGTCGCGCCGGCCAGGTGGGTCGTGTGCTGGCGGCCATTCATGCCGCCTCCACGCAGGCCGACTTTGATCGCAGCCGCTTCGACAATGCAGACGACTTCCATGCGCTGCGCGTCGAGCCGTATCTGCTGCATACCGCCAGCGCCCACCCCGAGGTGGCCGACCAGTTGCAAGCCCTCAGCGCCGCGCTGGACGCGGCCCGCATCGCGCTGATTCACGGCGATGTATCGCCCAAGAACATCCTTTACGCCAGCACCGGCCCAATCTTTCTCGACGCAGAA
>CAXBNM010000036.1:0-19962 GCA_963976885.1 uncultured Burkholderiaceae bacterium | reverse complement strand
CCATTGACGCCTTGTCACTTTCGACGGTGATCAGGCTTTGCTCGACCGCGACGGTATCGCCAACGCTGACCAGCACTTCGATAACTTCAACCTCATCGAAGTCGCCGATATCGGGCACTTTGACTTCACTCACACTCATGGGGACTTCCTTACCAGACGCATGCCGACCGGAGGGTCGGCATGCAAGGGGTTATGAGAGACGGTAATCGGCGCCACGCACTCAGGCGTAAGCCGGATTAGCCTTGTCGATATTGATTTTGTAGCGGGTGATGGCTTCGGCCACTTTCTCGACCGGTACCTCACCCTGATCGGCCAGCGCGCGCAGGGTTGCCAGCACGACGAAATGCCGATCGACCTCAAAGTGTTCACGCAACTTGCTACGGAAATCTGACCGGCCAAACCCGTCGGTGCCCAGGACTCGATACTGACGCCCTTGCGGGATATACGGCCGGATCTGATCGGCAAACAACTTCATGTAGTCGGTGGACGCCACGATCGGCCCTTTGCTGTCTTGCAGCGCCGTGGTTACGTAAGGCACGGCCGGCTTGCTTGCGGTGGGGTTGAGCATGTTGTGACGCTCGGCATCCATGCCGTCGCGGCGCAACTCGGTGAAACTGGTCACGCTCCAGACGTCAGCATCGATGCCCCAATCGGCTTCAAGCAACTCGGCCGCTGCCATCACTTCACGCAAGATGGTGCCTGAGCCAAGCAATTGCGCTCGGCCCTTGCCGCCCTTGCCTGGCGATTCACGCAAGCGGTAAATACCGCGAATGATGCCGTCTTCCTGACCTTCAACCAGACCCGGTTGCGGGTAGTTCTCGTTCATCAAGGTCAGGTAGTAGTAGACGTTTTCCTGATCTTCAATCATTCGCTTCATGCCATGGCGAATGATGACTGCCACCTCATGCGCAAAGGTCGGATCGTACGAAACACAGTTTGGAATCGTGGCGGACAGGATGTGACTGTGACCGTCTTCGTGCTGCAGCCCTTCGCCGTTGAGCGTCGTGCGTCCGGCGGTGCCGCCAAGGAGGAAGCCGCGCGCCTGCATATCGCCAGCCGCCCACGCCAGATCACCAATGCGCTGGAAGCCGAACATCGAGTAATAGATGTAGAACGGCACCATGATGCGGTTGTTGGTCGAATACGAAGTGGCGGCGGCGATCCATGAACTGAACGCGCCGGCCTCATTGATGCCTTCTTCGAGAATCTGGCCTTTGGTGTCTTCGCGGTAATACATGACTTGCTCGCGATCGACCGGGTTGTATTTCTGGCCTTCATGGGAGTAGATGCCCAGTTGGCGGAACATCCCTTCCATGCCGAAGGTGCGTGCTTCATCGGGCACGATGGGCACCACCCGCGGGCCCAGCTCCTTGTCCCGAAGGAGTGTCGTGAGCATGCGCACGAAAGCCTGCGTGGTCGAAATTTCACGCCCTTCAGCGGTCGGCTCAAGCACCGCTTTAAAGGTACTCAGGGCCGGCACCTTGAACGACTCATCGGATTTGACCCGCCGCTGCGGCAGATACCCTCCCAGGGCCTTGCGTCGCTCGTGCATGTATTGCATCTCGGGCGCATTCTCATCGGGCTTGAAGAACGGAATTTTTTCCAGCTGATCGTCGGGCACGGGAATATTGAAGCGGTCGCGGAATTCGCGCACCGACTCGGCATCGAGCTTCTTGAGCTGGTGCGTCGGGTTCTTGGCTTCCCCGGCACGGCCCATGCCGTAGCCCTTCACCGTCTTGGCCAGCACCACGGTGGGCTGACCCGTGTGGCGCATTGCCGCGTCGAAGGCCGCGTAGACCTTGTGCGGATCGTGACCGCCACGATTCAGACGCCAGATGTCTTCATCAGTCATCCGCGAGACCATCTCGAGCAACTCCGGATACTTGCCGAAGAAGTTCTTGCGTACAAAGCCGCCATCATTGGCCTTGTAAGCCTGATATTCGCCATCGACGGTTTCTTCCATCAACTTGCGCAGCAAGCCGTCTTTGTCTCGCGCCAGCAGCGGATCCCAGTACGAACCCCAGATGAGTTTGATGACGTTCCAGCCCGAGCCGCGGAAATCGCCCTCGAGTTCCTGGATGATCTTGCCATTGCCGCGCACCGGACCATCAAGGCGCTGCAGGTTGCAGTTGACGACGAAAATCAGATTGTCGAGCTTCTCGCGCGTTGCGAGGCTGATGGCACCGAGTGACTCGGGTTCGTCCATTTCGCCGTCGCCGCAGAATACCCAGACCTTGCGGTTGCTGGTATCGGCAATCCCGCGGGCGTGCAGGTATTTGAGGAAACGCGCCTGATAAATACCCATCAGCGGCCCGAGGCCCATCGAGACCGTCGGGAACTGCCAGAAATCGGGCATCAGCTTGGGATGGGGATACGACGACAAGCCCTTGCCATCGACTTCCTGGCGGAAATGATCGAGCTGCTCTTCGGTCAGACGCCCTTCAAGGAAGGCACGACCATAGATACCCGGCGCGGTGTGGCCCTGAAAATAGACCAGATCGCCACCATGGCCCTCGTGGGGGGCATTCCAGAAGTGGTTCATGCCGGCGCCAATCATTGACGCCAGCGAGGCAAAGGAGGCGATATGGCCGCCCAGATCGCCACCGTCGGCCGGGTTGTGCTTGTTGGCCCGCACCACCATGGCCATCGCATTCCAGCGCACATAGGAGCGAATGCGCTCCTCGTATTCGGCATTGCCGGGGCTGCGGGCCTCGAGGTGGGTTGGAATGGTATTGACGTAGGCGGTATTGGCCGAGAACGGAATGTAGGCTCCGGAACGGCGCGCCTGATCGATCATCTGCTCAAGCAGGAAATGGGCACGCTCGGGACCTTCACGATCGATGACCGTTTCCAGTGCATCAAGCCACTCGGAAGTTTCCGCTGGATCGACATCGCCCGGGTCGTTGGCGGCGGGAAAAGAATTGGGCACAGCAGACATCGATCATCTCCTCTTATTGATCAAATACCATTGTAGAAACACTGTTCGACAATAGGCAAGAATATTATCAAATTAAGAAAGGGTATTTCTTGATATGGAAAGCGAAGTTTTTTTGCAATCGCCGGAAATCGTGCTCATATTGCGTTATACTTTCGCACCTTGAGCGGCTGTAGCTCAGTTGGATAGAGTACCTGGCTACGAACCAGGGGGTCGTGGGTTCAAATCCTGCCAGCCGCGCCATAATCTTTTTGCCTGCCCTGGTGGCAAGCAAAATTCGTGTTTTGCATGAGGGCCTGAAGCATTGCTTCGGGCCCTTTTTGTTTGCTGCAGATCAGTTTGCCGCATGTGCGGCCGGGAGCAACAAATGCTCCCGCCGTCCATACGGCACTGCCGCCACAGCGACGCCGTCATCATCGCCGACCGTCCGGTGGCGCTTCAAGCATTTCAATTTCGATGAATGCGCACTCGAAATCGTTGCCATTGATGACATCGTGCTCGACGCCAAGCTCCCGGTAATAAGGAACACCGGTGACCAGGTCGGCGCGAATGACCTCGCCACCCACCACTTCGATATCGAGGACCCCGGTAAACAATGGCACGACAACATAGTCGTAATCATGACGATGCCAGCCAGTACGTGCGCCGCGGCGCGGAAAACGCCATTCGGTGACACGGGTGCGGGCATTGTCGATCAGCACTGTCGGCTGAGCGGCCAGTTCAGAATCCGGCTGCTGGCCAGCGCCCGACTGCCCGTCGGTAATACACATCTTGTCTCTCCTGGTTTGTTATTTGCCGGCAGGGCCAGCCATGAGTGGAGCGTAACCGTTTCAGACGCTGGCGACAATCGGCGCTCGTCCCGATAACGGTTGGCATCCACTGGCCAATCCCGACGGAACATGCATGGAAGCGGGTTTCCACCGACCATTCATCCCCGACCATCGACCGCCGGCACTGTCCGCTTACCCAACAAGGCTTACGGGCCCGAATAGTTCACAGCAAGGGCACAACCGGTACGGCACGATGCACGTATTCCAACCCTCGGTTGGCCTCTTCTTCGACTCCGGAATGTCTTATGTCATTGATGCTAACGCTCTTCATCGTCGCGCTTACGATCTTGCTCATTGCCGGCATTGCCGCGCGCCTGATGACTCGTGCCAATCAACGCCGGCGCGCACAAGCCGCTTTCAGCCGCTATCTGGAAACCGTTTTCGAGTGGTCTGCCGAGCGCGGCAATCTGAGCCTGGCCGCACAAGCGATGCAAGCCATTGACGAGCATCAGGCAACCCTTGAACAATGGCGTGATGCCCGTCGTCAGGGCTATCGCCTGCGCCGTGCCGAACGCGACTATCTTCTCGCCTATGTACAGTTGCAGCACCGGCACAACCAGATGCTCAAGGCCAGCATGACGGCCCCACAAGATGCTGACGCGACGTTGGCACGTACCTTCCGCGACGCGGTGCTGTCACTTTCGGCCAGCAAACGAATGGCCTGACCCTCGGATGGCCCGCCGTTCGATCAATCCGTGCGCGAGGTTTCAGCACCAGGTGCAATTCGGGGATCAGGGCTGCGCCAACTGACTGGAGCGCAGCACGCGCCAGTTGAAGCCGATGCCGGTGGTCCAACCGGTACGACGCTGGACGAGCGGGCTGTCTTCATTGGCGGCGCCGCCGACATGATCGAGCCGCGCGAAGGTGACGACCCGCCAGTTCCGGGTGAGGTTATAGCCAAGATACACACCCAGCCGCGAACTCATCAGGCCGCCGCTGGCCCGATACTCGGGCCGCTCGGCCGTGGCCACATCCGGGCCCACACCATAGAACACGGACGTCAATTTACGCGTGCCCAGCAAGGTACTGGCAGCGATGCGCAATCCGAAGCCATGACCGAGCTTGTGGCGCCATTGCACGGTCGGCTCAAAGCTCCAGCCGCGAAAGGCGAAGGAATCGTCAATATCAAATACCGCGCGCGCCGGCAGTTCAAGCGTCAGCGGGTGTTCATTGTTCGGGCGCGCGGCCAAGAGTTTGCCAAAGCGATAACTCAAGCGCGGACCGATTTCGACCAGCGTCCCCAGGCCACGCATACCCTCGCGCACCGGCAACTCCGAGTTACGCGAACCGAACGCGGCCGCCAGACCGAGATCCAGCTCGAGGCGGCTTGAGCGCAGCGCACGCACCGCGATGTCGCCATCGTCAACCCGAAAGACCGGCCCTCGGTAGATGAAGTACGGCACGGCCAGAAAACGGTCAATGGAAACCGCCGAACCCGGATAGGCGAGTTGCGACACGCCGACCCCACCCAAGCCGAGTTCCCAGAGCGGCTTGCGTCGCCGTGCCACGGGCTCTTTCAGCGGAGCGACAGCGCTGCGATCCGGGTCGGCCTTGTGCGTTGCTGACACGAGTGGCGCGGGCGACGCCGCCGCCGACCCGGTCTGCGCGATCGCCGTGCCACCGGCGAGCAAACTCACCAACGCCAGCGCCGCGAAGCCCCTCTGTTGCACAAGCACCATCAGCAATCAGGCCACGGCAACAGAGGCGAGCAACTCGTTGGTGCCGGCCACCGGCCGGCCAAACAGAAAGCCCTGGAAAGCATCGCAACCATTGCGCTCCAGAAAATCATACTGAGCGCCGGTTTCAACGCCTTCGGCAAAGACCAGCAGATCGAGACTGCGACCCATGCCGATGATGGCTTTCACGATCGCCGCGTCATCCGGATCCTTGGCAATGTCACGGACAAAACTCTTGTCGATCTTGAGCTGATCGACCGGCAAGCGCTTCAGATAGGACAGCGACGAATAACCCGTGCCGAAGTCATCAATGGAAAAGCCCACGCCGATGTTCTTGAGTGCACGCATCCGCTTGATGGCATCGTCCATGTTGTCGATCAGCACGCTCTCGGTCAGCTCCAGATTCAACAACTTCGGATCGGCGCGCGTCTCGGCCAGAATCAACCGAATCTGATCGACAAAATCGGCCTGCCGGAACTGACGCGGACTGATGTTGACCGAAAGTTTAAGGTTGCGCGTTGAGGCAAAGCGCGCCCAGGACGCCAGTTGCTGGCAAGCCGTTTCCAGAACCCAGCGACCGATCGGCAAGATCAGACCGGTTTCCTCGGCATGGCCGATGAAATTACCGGGCAAGATCACGCCGCGTTCGGGATGCCGCCACCGCAACAAGGCCTCGGCGCCCATCAGGCGGCCGCCGCGACTGAGCTGCGGTTGATAAAAGAGCAGCAACTCACCACGCCCGATCGCATGGCGCAACATGAAGTCGAGTTCGGCACGTGCGTCTATCTGCGCCTGCAGCACCGGGTTGTAGAAGCGGATTGAATTGCGCCCGGCTTCTTTGGCCTGATAGAGCGCCATGTCGGCCTGCTTGAGCAAGGTATCGACCGAGGTCTCATCGCCAAAGAACAAACAGATACCGATGCTGACGCCAAAGTCGTGCTCGCTGCCGATGAAATCGTAGGGCTTGCTCAGTTCAGCACGAATCTTGTCGGCCACGCTCTCGGCCTGGGCCGCGGCCTGGCGGCTGTCCTGGCTCAGGTCGTCAACGATGACCAGAAACTCATCACCGCCAAAGCGGGCAATCGTATCGACGCCGCGCGAACAGCGGCGCAATCGGCGCGCCACCTCAACCAGCAGCTTGTCGCCGGCATCGTGACCGAAATTATCATTGAGACGCTTGAAGTGATCGAGATCGAGAAACAGCAAGGCCCCATAACTTTCATGGCGTTTGCTGGCCGCCAGACGATGGCCGAGTCGGTCAAGCAGCAAACGCCGGTTGGGCAGATTGGTCAGCGGATCAAAGAAAGCCAGTTTGCGAATCTGCTCTTCGCTTTCCTTGCGATCACTGATGTCGGCATAGGCGCCAACAAAGTGCGTGATTCTGCCGGTGTCATCAGCCACCGAGGTAATGCGGTGCCAGCACGGAAACTCGGAGCCCGATTTACGTACACAGGCCACCTCGCCACTCCAGTGCTTGTCCTGGCGCAGCGCCTGCCGCATCTCTTGCTGCCAGGATTCATCATGCACATTGGCATAGAGAAAATCGAGATCACTGCCGACGATTTCATCGGCCTCAAAGCCGAACAATTGACTGAAGGCACGGTTGGCACGCAAGATGTGGCCGCGCGAATCCATGACGATCATGGCATCTTGCGATTCGAACGTGGTCGCCGCAATGCGTTGCTGCTCGGCGGCCAGTTGCATGGCCGAGTCGTCACGCATCAGTTCGAGCCGGCAGACACTGCCATCGACGTCGCGATACGGCACAGCCACGACATCGTAGGAACGCCCATCGAGTGAATCCACCCGACCGCGCACCGTGCGCCCTTCCAGCGCCACCTTGCGCAAATCGTCAGAATCGTCGATGTCGATGACATCGGTAACCGACAGCGCCGCAATCGACTGATCGGACGCCGCAATCGAGCGGCGATTGGTATAGCGCACCTCGCCGTTGTTATCGACCACACGCAGATTCAGGCCACTGTCGGTGATGGCTTCAATCAGAGTGCGCTGGCGCAACTCACTGGCCTTGAGCTTGTCTTCGACCTGCTTGCGCTCATCAATGTCGATCAGCGAAATCAACGCCAGCCCGTTATCGGCAGGGCTGACAGGAAACCGGAAAGTCACCAGACAGTGCACCGATGAATCATCGGCTCTGGGCAACGAGACTTCGGTGCGATAACTTGAGCCGCCACTGGCAAAGGCGGCGACCGCGTTGATCAACGCCCGTTCGAGTCCTCGGTGCGGCTCGCTCGTGGTCATGTGTTCGAGCACTTGCTGCTTGCTCGTCATGCCGAACATCGCCACCGCCCACTGATTGCAGTCCGTCAGATCGATCGCGGCCTGAAACTGTGCGGCCAACTCCGGATTGGCCGTCAGGTGGCTGGCGAAATCACGCACCCCTTGCACCTGCAGGCTCTGCACCATGGCCGGCAGCAAATGCCAGTCGGCAACCAGCAAGGAAACCGGCGCTGAATCATAGAGCGCCTCGATGCGCTCGCGCCGGAAGGTGACGGCTTGCTCGGAAACCTTCAGCGAATGCACATCGGTAAAGGAGCCGACCCAGCCAACACTGACGTCGTCCGGATCGCCGTGGCGTTGCGCCTTGACCCGGAACCAACGTTCCTTCTGCGTCGGGATCCGCAAGCGACAATCGAATTCAAAGTCGGCCTCGGCCAGCACGGCCTGCGACCAGCCGGCCAGAAACGCGTCCTGATCATCGGCAGCGACGAAGGACAGCAGTTTGGCTGTATCGACAGATCCGCTCAGATCACCCAGCTCACTCCATTGCGAGCTCAGGAAATTGACCTGCCCGTCGGCATCGGTCGTGAAGATAAGTTGCGGCAGCCCGCCGGCCAGGTCTTGCCAGTGATATCGACTGTCCGTCAGGCTTTGCAGACGACCGGCCAGCGCGGTGATCGGCACCCAACTGAGCAGCAGGCCCTGGAATTCGCCAAGCTCGTCAAACTCGGGATTGATCCGGCGCAAGAAACTGCGCCCGTTGGGCAGAGTCACCTGACGCTCCTGAGCGTGTCGGGAGCTTTTCGCCTGCGCGATCTCGTCGAGGACCGAATCGTCGGGCTCGTGAATCTTGATCTCGGGCAGCCAACGGCCAATGTCGGCGGTGCCAACCTGCACGAATTCGCGGCAACCGGCGGTGTAGGTCTGAATGCGCAACTGAGCATCCAGATACAACCCCTGCACGCCCGAAGCCTGCAAGGCCCGCAACAGTACCCGGTCACCCGATGCGGGCCGACTCTCATTTGCATCGATACTGCCGGCGACGGTTGGCTCTGGGTTCATTGTTGAGGAGCGGCCTTCGCGGCCCACGCTTGCCGCTGTCATCAGTAAGTAATCCTTGTTGTGACGTCCGGAGGTCGGACGTTGAAACTCAGCCACCGATTATTACTGACAGATTATCCGACAGACCCATTGCCTGACGCGCAAGCAACACAACGTTGTTAATTCTTCTGCGCTGATTCCAGCTAGCGGAATCAAAAGCGCCAACGGCCAGGCCGGCGTACGGCTGCACCGACCTGGCCACAGCCGGTCAGTTGCTGAGCCTGGCCGCTTTGATGCCTTCTGTAAGCCAGTTCATCGTCATGATCTCACCATCTGATAACTCAGTGCCGGCAGGAATGCGAATCTGACCCTCGTTGTCACGCACCGGACCCGCGAACGGCGACAAGCGACCGGCCTGCAACGCGGCTTGCGCGGCCTCGACCTGCTCGCGCAGCGCCGTCGGCACCGCTGGCGACAGCCCTTGCAGGCTGACAAAGCCTTGCGTCATTGAGCCCCAGGTTGCAGCGCTGTGCCAATTGTCGGCGAGCAAGGCCTGCACGCGATCGGTGTAGTACCTGCCCCAGTGATGCGTAACCGAGACCAGATGATGCCGGGGCGCCGCGGCGCGCATATCGGAGTGATAACCAACCGCCCAGATGCCGGCCGCCTCGGCGGCGCGTGGCACTGCCGATGAACCGGTATGGTGAGTGACAACATCGGCCCCGGCCTTGACCAGCGTGTCGGTCGCCGCCGCCTCTCGGCCTGGGTCGTACCAGGTGTTGGTCCAGATGATGCGCAGATTGGCCTGTGGGTTGATCTTGCGCGCCCCAAGCACGAAGGCATTGATTCCCTGGATGACTTCCGGAATCGGGAATCCGGCCACATAACCAAGCGTATTGCTTTTGCTCATTCCGCCGGCCAGCATCCCGGCCAGAAATCGGCCCTCGTAAAAGCGCGCGTTATAGGTTGCCAGGTTGGTGGCCAGTTTGTAGCCGCCGGCATGTTCAAAACGCACTGCGGGAAAATCCCGGGCCACGCGCAAGGCCGGCTCCAGATAACCGAACGAGGTCGCAAAGATCAGCTCAAAGCCCTGCGTAGCCAGATCGCGGATGACGCGTTCGGCATCCGGCCCCTCGGCGACATTGGCCACCGTGCGGGTGGTGACGCGCTGGCCAAGCGTGCGCTCCATCGCTTGCCGGCCAAGATCGTGTTGGTGGGTCCAGCCGGCGTCGGCGACGGGGCTGACATACACGAATGCCACCCTGGCCGGTGCGCCTTCGGCACGGCTGTCGGTCAGGAAGCCCAGCCCCGGCGCGGCCAGCGAGGCATACGCCAGAAAACGCCGGCGCGACGAGGCGACGCGCGCAGGGGTGGCAACGACAGGGGAAAACGGAGGGGAGACGCCTTCAGACCGGCGCGGGCTGGCGAGCCGGCGCGGGCTTTTGACGAGGTTTTTCACGATGGTTTGTCCTCAAACACGGCTGCGGAAAGGGCCGAAGCAGCAATCGGCTGGCGACAGAATCGCCGCTGAACTTAAAACGTCCTCATGGGCGGAATGGGCGACCAAGACTGGCCGGCATGTTCAATCGGATGAAGCCGGCATTGCGCGAGATAAGCACCAACACCAGGATTGTGGCCAGATACGGCAGCATCGACAGCAATTGCGAAGCAATCGCCACGCCCTGCCCTTGCAGGTAGAACTGAATCATCGTCACACTGCCAAACAGATAGGCGCCTAACACCACACGAGCCGGGCGCCAGGTGGCAAAGGTTGTCAATGCCAGTGCAATCCAGCCGCGTCCGGCCACCATCCCTTCGACCCAGAGCGGGGTGTAGACCAGCGACAGATAGGCACCAGCCAGACCGCAGCAAGCGCCGCCGAAGATTACGGCCAGCGTCCGAATAAGTCGAACCGGATAACCGAGCGCGTGGGCCGATTCGGGCGACTCACCGACGGCGCGAATCACCAGGCCAAGCCGGGTACGCCACAACACCCAGGCTACCAGCACCGTCAACAACCAAGCGAAATACACCATGGGGTGTTGTCGAAACAAGGCCGCCCCCAGCCACGGCAGATCGGCCAGCCAGGGCAGCCTGGGCGCCGGCGCGAAATTTGCCGCACGCCCGACATAAGACAAACCCACAAAAGCGGACAGCCCCGTCCCGAACAAGGTCAGCGCCAGACCGGTGGCGTACTGGTTGGTCGACAACCCGACCACCAGCAACGCGAAAAACCCGGCGATGGCGGCGCCAACCAGCGCGCCGGCAAAAAACCCAACGGCCACACTGCCGCTTTCAACGCCGGCCGCGAAGCCGGCGACGGCCGCCAGCAGCATCATCCCTTCTGCGCCCAGATTGAGCACACCGGTGCGCTCATTGACCAACAAGCCCAGGCCGGCCAGCAACAACGGCGTGCCGGCGGCCAGCGTGGCGGCGATCAGTGCGGCCAGAGCCTCAGGCGTCATGGCGTGACCTCACTGGGCACCGGCAGTTTCTGGCGCACCAGGCGCAAGCCCATCAAGGCATCAACGATCAGCAAATTGAGCAACAGCACGCCTTGCAGGACGCCGCTGATGGCATTGGGCAGACCCAGGCGTGATTGCGCCAGTTCACCGCCGATGTAGACCACCGACATGACAAAAGCAGCCCAGACACAGCCAATGGGCGACAAGCGCCCAAGCCAGGCGACGATGATGGCGGCAAACCCGTATCCGGGTGAAATACTCGGCGTCAGTTGCTCAATCGGACCGGCCACCTCCAGCGCACCAGCCAGGCCGGACAGCGCGCCACAGGCGAGCAGTGATACCCAGAGCGCCTGCCGCGACGAGAAGCCGGCATAGCGCGCGGCCCGTGGCGCGGCCCCGGCTACCAGCAAGCGATAGCCGGCAAACGTACGGGCCAGAAACACGGCCGCCGCAAAAGCGGCCAGCAAGGCCAGCACAAAGCCCAGATTGAGCCGCGTCGGCAACGCAATGCGCGGAATCAGCGCGGCCATTTCAAAGTTGGCGCTGTAGGGAAAGTTGTAGCCCTGAGGATCTTTGAGCGGCCCATGGACCAGATACATCAACAGGAACTGAGCCACGTACACCAGCATCAGACTGACCAGAATTTCGTTGGCATTGAAGCGATCACGCAGCAGCGCAATCAACGCGCCCCACAACATGCCCCCAAGCGCACCGGCCACCATCACCAGAACGAAGAAGCCGGCCGGGCTGTCCGGGGTGGCCAACAAGGCCACCGCACCACCGGTAATGCCGCCCATCACCAGCTGTCCTTCGGCGCCGATGTTCCAGACATTGGCCCGATAGCACAACACCAGCCCTACCGCGCACAGCAGCAGCGGCGTCATCTTGAGCCCGACCTCACCCCAGGCGCGCAAGCCCTGCAACGGGGTCACGAAAAACACCTGCAGGCCGGTCGCCACCGGTTTGCCCAGCCACAGCAACAACAGCGCAGCAAACGCGCCAGTCACCAGCAAGGCCAGCACCGGCGACAGCATCAGCATGCCGCGACTGACCACCGGCCGCGCTACGACTTTCCAGCGTGCCTGCATCATGAGGCGGCCCAGGGGGTATCGGCCGAGGCCGCGGACTCAAAACCTGTACCACCCATCAATTGGCCAATCAGGTCGACATTGGCCTGTTCGATCGGGATTCGATGCGAGAGGCGGCCACGGGCCACGACATAGAGTTCATCGCTCAATTCAAACAATTCGTCCAGATCTTCGGAAACAACGAGAATGGCGGCGCCGGCATCGCGCAGATCGAGCAAGGCCTGGCGGATCATGGCGGCGGCGCCGACATCGACCCCCCAGGTCGGTTGCGCCAGCAGCAGCAAGGCCGGCTGCTTGATGATTTCGCGCCCGACTATGAACTTTTGCAGATTGCCGCCCGACAGGCTGGCCGCCGCCGTGCCCGGCCCCGGCGCCTTGACACTGAAATTCTTGATCACCTCAGCGGCCAGCGTGCGCAAACGGGACCAGCGGACAAAACCGGCCCGCACCAGACTGGGGTCGCGATGTGTGAGCAAGGTATTGAGCGACAAACCCATCGTCGGCACCGCGCCGCGACCGTTGCGCTCTTCTGGAACAAACGCAAATCCGAGCTTCTGTCGGGCCGTCACGCCAAGGCTGCGAACATCGTGCCCGAGCATGGTCAGACTGGCCTCATCGCGGGTGTTACTGGCCAGCAAACGTTCGCCGCACAGCAAGTCCATGATTTCATTCTGGCCATTGCCCGACACGCCGGCAATCCCGACGATTTCGCCGGCGCGCACCTGCAGGTGATCGACATCGACGGGCGAACCGAACGGGTCGAGCGGATGGGCGCGCAGGTTGCGCGCCTCCAGGCGCACCTCGCCGGTTTGTTGACCGACGGCCCGCCCCAGCCGTGGCGGTAACGCCCCGAGCATCATTCGTGACAGGGTTTCGACCGAACTGTTCCGTGGATCGCAATGACCCACGACGCGGCCGCCCCGCAGCACGGTCGCCGCGGTGCATAAATCGCTTACCTCATGCAACTTATGGCTGATGTAGAGCAGCGAGGTGCCTTCGGCGTTGATCTTGCGCAGCGTTTCAAACAAGGCTTCGCTGGCCTGCGGCGTGAGCACCGAGGTCGGTTCGTCGAGAATCAGCAAACGGGGTTCGAGCAGCAGACAACGAATGATTTCGACCCGCTGGCGTTCCCCGACCGACAGATCGTGAATGTAGCGGCGCGGATCGACCGGCAAGCCGTAACGCTCGCCGCACTCCTCGATGGCCTCGCGCAACGCGGTGCCGGTCGGCTTGTCGGCAAGCATCAGCGCGACGTTGTCGGCGACCGTGAGCGATTCAAACAACGAGAAATGCTGGAACACCATGCCGATGCCGAGCTTGCGGGCGTCGCCCGGCGAGTGCAGGCGGACAGGCCGGCCTTCCCAGCGCAATTCGCCCGCATCCGGTTGCACCAGACCGTAGGCGATTTTCATCAGGGTGGATTTACCGGCGCCATTTTCGCCGATCAGCCCGTGCGCCTGTCCGGCCTTGACCGTCAGCGAGACCCGGTCGTTGGCAAGCACGCCCGGATAGGCCTTGGAAATATCGCGCATTTCAAGCCGGTTCGCCGAATCGACTGAGGGCGCTGCAATGGAGGTGCCTGACACTGAGTCTATCGTCCCGGGAAAGCCGCTGCGAACCGACGGAGAACCTGTTGAAATCAGGATTCTAAGCGGTAATGCGCGACGAGTCGCATGAACTGTCGCGCCAGCACGCCCCCGGCAGAGCCCCGCCCGGCGCTGACCCGAGGGTCAGTATCGAAGAGCGGCAGGCCGGATGCCTGCGTTCAGGCTGTGAGCACAAGCGCTCAGAGCATCATGTCTTCAAACGCCGCGTTGAGCGCCGGACGGCGATAGCGGGCCATTTCGATGACTTGTGCCGAGTCGCCATGACCGGCCGGAGCAGACATTGATGCGACATCGTGATCCGCTTGCGAGCGGATCGTATTGGCAATCCGACCGTGTTCGACCTGCAAGGTGACATCCGGATACCGGACCTTGTCGGGCATGCTCATGTCGGGCAACGGCTTGTCGCGACGGTAGGCTCGAACCGGGCCGTTGTACCAGGCGGCAAACACCTTGGCACCGGCAAACGGGAACAGATGCTGCAAATTTAACGGCTCTTCACTATTCCAGCGGGCATTGACCGCCACCAGAAATAACCAGCCATCCTCAACCATCCAGCGCGCCTTGTACTCACGGGCGTCGGCAAAGCCGGTTTCAAGGGCCGGTCGAGTACCGATCAACTCGAAATACTGCTCGAGTGGCTGGTCCAGCAGTTCAAAAGTCCGTTCTCGGTGCAACAAGGTGTCACCGTAAAAGCCCATTTTCATCGTTCATCCTTCCCTATCGGTATTATTCCGAGGTGATTTCCACTATGACTTTCATCCCTTTTCCGACCGTTCCCTATGTCCAGCGGACCAAACGAAGACTTGGATCGACCAATGGCCACCCTCGGTGTGGCGCAATGACAAACGGCCATCCGCGGTTCGCGAGCGGTGCATGAACGAAAGCAATCTGCGCAAAACACTTCTGCTGCATGCCTTCGAGTCGCAAGCGCCTGACGATGTCTGGCCGGAACGCGATCGCGCCAGAGTCAGCCAGGCGGCCCTCGAAGCCATCAGTGCAGACCCAGCGAAATCTGTGCCTGAAGCGGTTTCGCAACCACAGAATCAAGCCTTCATTGCCGCTCGCGCCCAGGCCGCCGAGGCCGATCTGCTCGAGCGCGACCCGCAGGCCGCACAGGCCTATCAGGCGCTGCGCTGGCGCAAATGGGTGCCGCCGCTGATTCTTTTCGGGGCCTTGCTTCTTGGCATCGCCTCTGATGTCATCGGCAATCAACGCCAGATCAATCTGCTGGCGCCGCCCCTGATCGGCTTGCTCGTGTGGCATGCTGCACTGTATTTGGGCATGGCCGGCGCAGCACTGGTGCCAATGCTGCGGTCGGGCCAAGCTCATACCGGCTGGTTGCGGCGCGCCGTATCCAGTCTGGCCTTGTCCGCCGGGGCGGCTCAGCGCCTGACGGGCCGAGCCCGCCAGTTCGCCACCCGCTGGCTGAACGCGAGTGCCCCGCTTACTTCGGCCCGCACCGCCACCACCTTGCACCTCGGTGCGGTCCTGCTGGCCGGCGGCGCCGTGGCCGCCATGTATGCGCGCGGGCTGGCCTTTGAATACACGGCAGGCTGGGAAAGCACCTTTCTGAACGCCCCCCAGGTGGCCGGCCTGTTGCACACCTTGCTCAGCCCGGCCAGCATGCTGACAGGCATTGCACTGCCCAGCGCCACCGAAATCGAAGCGCTCGCCTTTGCCAATGGTGCCGGTGAAAACGCGGCCCGCTGGATACATCTCTGGGCCGCCACGATCACCTTGTTTGTGCTGCTGCCGCGGCTGGCCATGGCGCTGGTCGCCGGTCAACGTGCCCGCCGCCTGCGCGAAGATCTGCCCCATGATTTCGCCCAGCCCTATTACGAAGGGCTCGGCCGGCTGCTCACAGGCCAGGCAGCCGGTTTACTCGTGGTGCCCTACGCCATCCGCCCTGATGCCAACGCCACCCAGGCCCTGCAAACCAGTTTCCGGCGCTTGTACGGGTCGCGCGCCGACGTCACGATGCGCGCAACCGTGGCCTTTGGTGACGAGGACGACTATGAACCGGAGCCCGCGGATCAGCAGGCCGAGCTGGTAGCCGTGCTGTTCTCTTTGAGTGCCACGCCTGAACGCGAAAATCAGGGCGAATTCATCCGCGCGGTAGCGGCCGGTTGCGGTCCGAATACGCGCCTGCTCGTGCTGGTCGATGAGCAAGCCTTTCGGCAGCGCTTTGCCGGCAATCCGGAACGTCTTGAGCAACGCCAATCGGCCTGGCAGCAGTTGGTGGCCAGCTTCGGTTTACAAGCGGTTTTCGTGCGTCTTGATCCGGCCCAGATCGAGCACAACGTCAGCGTCTTGCAGGCCTCGCTGGCGACGCATGGCGATTCCGCCCGCTTCACGCAGTCGGCCGCGCCGGCGCTGCGGTAAAGGAATAGTCCATGCAGATTTCGCTGAGTCTCGTCTCTCATACCAATGCCGGCAAAACCACGCTGGCCCGCACCTTGCTGGGCCGCGAAGTAGGCACGGTACGTGACGAATCCCATGTCACCGAAACGGCTGAAGCCTATGAAATGGTGCGCTCGGCCGACGGTGATGTGCTGTTGCTATGGGACACCCCGGGCTTTGGTGACAGCGTGCGCCTGGCCAAACGGTTGGCCAAATCCAGTTCGCCGCTGAACTGGGTGGTCGGCCAGGTCTGGGACCGGTTGGCCGACCGCCCTCTTTTTTCCAGCCAGCAGGCCTTGCGCAACGTCAAGGAGCAGGCCGATGTCGTGCTCTACCTCGTCAACGCGGCCGAAGATCCCGAGGCTGCCGGCTATGTCGCGCCCGAGATGAGCGTGTTGGCCTGGACGGGCAAACCCGTCGTCGCCTTGCTCAATCAGATTGGACCACCGCGCACTCGCGAGCAAGAGCAAGCCGAGATCGATACCTGGCGCGAGCTGCTCAAGGACTACCCCGCCGTCAAACAAGTGATGGCACTGGACGCCTTTGCGCGCTGCTGGGTGCAGGAAAGAGTGTTACTGGGCGCAATCGGTCCGCTGCTGACCTTGGACAAACAAGACGTCTATGAAGAACTGCTGCAAGCGTGGCTGGTGCAGCGCGAACAGACCTTTGAACAGTCGGTGCAAGTGCTGGGCGCCGGACTGGCGCGCGCCGCGCTCGATATCGAGGCCATGCCCGACCCCGGCGTCGCCGGCCGCGATCAGGCAATGATTGCACTGGCGCAGCGCTGGGACCAACGCGAGCGCGCCGACACCGACACGCTGATCACGCTCCATGATCTGGCCGGCTCGGCAAGTGCCGAAGTCATGACTCGTGTTGACGCACACTTCGCCGTGTCGGAAAAGCTCAGCGAAGGTAAAGCGGCTCTCATCGGTGGCGTTGCCACCGGCGCGCTGGCCGGGCTGAAGGCCGACCTGGCAACCGGCGGCTTTACGCTGGGCGGCGGCATGCTGGCCGGCAGCGTGCTGGGCGCGGTCGGTGCGGCCGGTCTGGCGCGCGGCTACAACATGATTCGCGGCACCAATCAGCTCATCATCCAGTGGTCGGACGGCATTCTCGTCAACAAGGTCGTGGGCAGTCTGCTGATCTACCTGGCCATCATTCATTTCGGTCGGGGTCGTGGCGACTGGGCGCGCTCGGAGTACCCGGAGCACTGGCTTGAAATCGTCAACACCGCCGTTGAGAAACGCCGATCCGCGCTCATCAAGACCTGGAAAGCGCGCACGCAAAGCGGCAAGAACCTTGACGAAGCGGCGCTGAGCACGGCACTGCAACCCTTGTTACGCAGTGCCTTGCTGGAGGTGTTGCGCAAGCTCTATCCGGACGCCTTCGGTTTGAGCAATGACGCAATGTCGGCGGCCGAGAAAACCGCCACGCCCTGACCCTCGGCCATGCCGACGCTGACCAGCGCGGCCGCCGCAATCTGCTGCGACGTCAGGTGCGGAATTGAACGCGGCATCATCAGCATCTGAATGCTCAGATAGCCATGAATGAAACGCTGCATCAGACTACCGCCGGCCGACTTGGTTTCAAGCAACGGACGCAACACCACGAAGCGGCTGATTGGCAAGGCGCCGAGTTCGCGCTCCAGCGGCGCGCCCAGTCCGCGGTGCAACGCGCCAAACTGCTGCCAGGACGGACTGGCTGCTATGAGCACAATGCGCTGGACACCAGCGGCAACCGCATCCGTCGCTACCGACAAGGTATTGTGTTCGTCCATGGCCGTAAAGCGTGCATCGCGGCCATGAAACGAGCGCTGAGTATTGAAGCTGTCTGATCCCAGCACAATGAACAGGTCGCGCGCCTTGGGCACCGCATCGGCGGTAAACACCGTCATGCCGGCAACCCCTGGGTTGACCGCACCACTGGCCAGGACCGAAACCTCGCGGTAGCCGCCACGGGCCAGCAAGGCACTGACCAGCGCCTCACCAAGCCGGCCAATGGCGCCAGCTACCAGTGCTCTGGATTCACTTTGCATGATGCTCGTTACCTCGGTGCCAATCTCTGAAAACACCGGGGCGGCGCGAATCGCGGCTGCGGGCGTCCGGCGCCGGTGTGCGATAGTACCGCGGTTAGTACTGCGGTCGTCGTCGAGTACATGCGCAAGCCCGAGGCTCTTACTCGGAAGCGTTGCCGTTACGACCGGTATTGCATTCAGGAGCTGCTTAATGTCTGACCTTCGCATTGAAACGGGCCCACCAGTTACCGACAACTCGCCGCTGGCGAGCGGCTACTGGTCCGATCTGACCACGACAGATTTTGCCGCACTCGATCCGCACAAGACGGTCGCGCTGCTACCGGTAGCCGCCTGCGAGCAACATGGTCCGCATCTGCCGCTGAGCACCGATGCCATCATCAATGCCGGCGTGGTCGACGCCGCACTGCAGAAGATGCCCGCCGATATCACGGTGCTGGCACTGCCCGCACAAACCATCGGCGACAGCATCGAGCACGGCAACTTTGCCGGCACGCTGAGTCTTGAATTCGATTTGCTGGTCAATACCTGGCTGAGCATTGGCGCCGCCGTGCGACGTGCCGGTCTGCGCAAACTGATCATCTTCAACACGCACGGCGGCCAGCGTGCTCATGTCGATCAGGCGGCCATACGCCTGCGTGCGCGTTGCCAGTTATTGGTTGCGCGCGTCAATGCCGGCGCCCTGGGCATGCCGGCCGATGCCTTCGCTCCCGACGAGCAGCGCTTTGGCATGCACGGCGGCGCCATCGAGACCTCGCTGATCATGCACCTGGCCCCGCATCTGGTCCGACCCGGGCATTGCGCCGACTTCGTTTCGGCGGCGCAGCAAATGGCGCGCGATTACCAGATGCTCGGTGCGGAAAAACCGGTCGGCATTGGCTGGATGGCTGAAGACCTGCACCCGCAAGGCGTAACTGGTAATGCCGCAACCGCCAGCGCCGCCAAAGGGGCAACGCTGCTTGCGCACATGGCGCAACAACTGGTCGTGGTGTGCCGCGAACTGGCGGCCGCACCCGCGGTGGCTGCGCCCGCCGCCGATCAGGGCTGACCCGCGGCGCGATGCCCGACCTGAAAGTCGTTGCGCCCGGTCTGATCGCTCCCGCGCAGCAACCACAATGGTCGGCTTGCAAACTGCACCGGCACGCCTGACTGCCCCGCGACCGGATCGAGATCGCGCACGAATTCGCTGCTGCCCGGCATGTAGCGCAACGCCACGCCGGTGCGTCGCCGTCCGGACCGGTTGGCCGCGGCCCCGTGCACCAGATAAACATCGTGCACGGACATCTCGCCGGGTTCCAGTTCAAGATCGACAGCGGTGTTCAGATCAATCTGCTCGTCGTCGATCTGCTGGTTCAAGGTCAGCTCTTCATCGGGGCGGCCGATGTGACCGTAGGACGTACGCTGCCGATGGCTCCCCGGCAACACTTGCAGACAGCCGTTTTCACGGCTCGATTCTTCCAGCGCGACCCAGACCGTACAAGTGGCGAGCGGGCGGATAGGCCAGTAGTGACCATCCTGATGAAACGGGGTTTCCAGTCCGTCGCCAGCCGGCTTGCAGAAGATATGACACCCCCACAGAATGATATCGGGGCCGATGAGTTGCTCGACCATATCAAGAATGATATGGTCGAGCAACTCATCGGCCCC
>CAXBNM010000035.1:0-20490 GCA_963976885.1 uncultured Burkholderiaceae bacterium | reverse complement strand
CTTCATCAACGAGCACGATGTCGCCGGTATGAAACCAGCCATCGGCCCAGGCCTCACGCGTGGCTTCGGGCTTGTTCAGATAGCCTTTGAAGAAACCGAAACTCGGATCGGCGCCGGCGCGCCGTACCTGCAATTCGCCGGGTTCGTTCGGGCCGCACAACTTGCCGTCGTCACCGACGATACGGCTTTCGAGCCCGACCGGGGTTTTGCCGAAACAGGCGGTGCCGATCTTGCGCGGCTCATGGGTGGCCATGATGACGCCGCCCATCCCGGTTTCGGTCATGGCCCAGCCTTCCATCAGCGGAAAGCCGAAACGCTCTTCGAAAGCCTGATGATCGGTGCGACTGACCCCCGCGCCAAAACCGAAGCGTACGTGATGGTCGCGATCGGCGCTGCTGGCCGGCATGCGCATCAGAATGGCCGGCATCACACCGAGATAATGAATGATCGTGGCCTTCGATTCGCGCACCGTTTCCCACCAGGTCGAGGGATGAAAACGATCAACCAGCACGATGGCGCCGCCGGTGAGAATCATCGCCACGCTTGAGCAAGCCATCGCGTTCATGTGCACCAGCGGCAGCGGCGACAACAAACGCTCGCGACCCGGCGTCACCGGAATGACACCGCCGGCTTCGCGATAGCTGACACCGGCATACAGGTAATACTCGTTCGGCAGAATGCAGCCCTTGGGGTCGCCCGTGGTGCCCGAGGTGTAAAGCAACGCACATTCGGTCGCCAGCCCCGGCGCTTCGGTCGCGACAGGTGATTCGCCCAGATCGCTGTCGCTGTCGGGCGCCACCGGTGGCGTTGCCGCCAGATCGGGCTCGCTGACCAGCAGCGGATGCTGCAAGGCCTGCGCGGCAGCATGCAGGCGCGCATGGTGTGAGGGCAATGCCACCACCAGCGCCAGCCGCGCATCGCCAATCAAATACTGCAGCTCGGCGTCACGGAAATCGGCATTGATCGGCACCACCGAAATACCCAGCGCATTGAGCGCCAGCCAGTGCCAGAAAAACACCGGCCGGTTCTCGACCAGCAGACCGACCCGGCTGCCGCTGCGCCAGCCGGCGCGGCGGTAGGCGTCGGCCAGCGAATCGACCAGCGCCACCGCTTGCGCGTAGCTGATCTCGCCGGCGGCCACGCCGTACACGGCGGCGGTGTGACTTGGCACCACCAGCATGGCCTGATCGGGGAAGCGCTGCGCCGACGCGCACAAGGCGCCGTAAACAGTGGTCGGCTCACCAGCGAGCGGATTGAACGGATCGTAGGCAGCGTCAGTCATATCAAAGGAACATCTGAATGGAGCCGAAACCGGCATCGGGATTGACCAACTCGACCTTCTTCATCTTCATGCGAATGACACCATCGACCGCAATCAGATGGTGCCAGGCGGTAGCGCCGATGACTTGTTGCGCATCGCCCTGGGTTTCCAGGTACAGAAACGGCGTGCGCACCACCACGGTTGGCCCGTCGCGTGACTCGACCGCCGGTTGCTGCAGCACGTGATGGCAATAGCTGGGCACGCCTTGCGAATACGAGCGCGGACTCTTGAGCCGCTCGATGCGCACCTTCAACAACAAGCGGTCTTCGTGAAAGAGCGAGTTATGGCTGCGCCCGTCGGGCTGATTACGCGCCAGCGGCATCCAGTACAGCCCGTCTTCGGCAAACATTTCATACCAGTCATCGAAGCGCTTTTCGTCGATGGTGCGCGCCTCCTGGTAGACGAACGCGATAGCGGCGGCATCGGTAATGGCCTGGGTCTGCTCGGTCATCTCAGTTCACCTCCGCCGCTTGGGTTTTTTGCTCATTCTGCATCGCCCCCACCACGACATCGCGCCAGGCGCGGAACTGGCCGCGCATCGAGATCTCGGTGTTGGCATCGTATTCGCCGGCAATCTCTTCGCGCTCGCTGGGATCATAACGCCGATGCAGACTCACCCAGTCGTTGCCCGGCGCCGCCAGGCCTTCCTGAATGGCGCGATAACAATGCAGGTCATCATGCCCGACCACTGAGGTGGGTGCATTGATCAGCCGTGAATACATCATCGTGCGTTCGAGCAATTCATCCGGGGCGCCAACCAGTCGGAAGGTCCAGCTCTCGATCATCGTTTCGTCGTGACTGATCGGCCGGGCCAGCCGAATGGCTTGAATGGCGCCCTTGATCGTGAGCGTCGGGTAATACACGGTGTTGTGGCGAACCTCAGAAAGAATTTCCCGCGCTCGTTGCTCGCCGTAGGCTTGCTCCATCAGCTTGTCGTAATCCGACACCGCCGAGTAGTTGGAGTGAATCGAGAACTTCACGCCGGAGTAGCTGTGCCCGTTGGGGTAGATCTTCACGCCCATTTTGTCGAAGGCATCGTAGCCTTGCACAAAGGGCACGAATTGCTCGATCACCATTGGCTTGGGAATGTCCGCCGGCTGCTTGGCCCACAGTTTGCGCGCCGTACCTGCCGACGACTCATGCGCCACCATCGGGTGCATCGTGTCGTTCAGGTTCTCGATGAACATCTTCCAGTTGCAGTTGTGCCGGTACCGCAGCACACCACCGGCCACCTCGAGCCGACCGGCCGGCGCCCGATCGACCATGTTGTCGATGGAACTGAGCGAATCGCCAAACCATTCTTCCAGACTCGGTCCGTCGGGATTCAGACAGACGAACAGAAAGCCACGGTAATTGCGCATCTGCGCAACTCTGGGCATGCCACGCGCCGCATCACACTGGTGCAGGCGGGTGTTTTCATAGCCCTCCTTGCCGGGGATGGCCAGGATTGAACCATCGAGCTTGTAGCTCCAGCCGTGATAAGGGCAGCGCATGAACTTGCCGCAATTGCCGCCCTGCCCGCTCGCCACCTTGGCGCCCTTGTGCGCACAGCGATTTTCCAGCACATGCACTTCACCCTCGGCGTCACGCGTGATCACCAGCGGCACGCGAGCCAGTTCGGTGGTGACAAAATCGCCAGCGTTGGGCACCTGACTGTCGTGACCGACAAACTGCCAGGTATTGGGAAACAGATACTTCATTTCCAGTTCGAACACTTCCGGACTGATATAGAGATCGCGATGGATCTGGTCGTCTTGTACCAGCGCGGCCACGGCATCGGGATTATTCAGGTAAGTCGCCATCAGCAAGAACTCCTTTAGCGTGTTCAGGCAGCGCTGCGCGCAGCATCGTCGTCGGTATCGGCCGATCGAGACTGCTCGACAGACGCGCCGAGGGTGTGGGAGATGGTTTCCAGAATCTGGCGCAACTGCGCCCGTTGCGACGCGTCGATACGCTGAAACGCCCAATCTTCAATGGCGCAGGCCACCGGCACCAGCGCCTCGTATTGCTCGCGGCCGGCCGGGCAGAGATGGATTTCGGTCTGCCGGCTGTCTTGCTCGACAACTTGCCGACGGATCAGGCCGCGCTCTTGCAGGCGATCGAGTGCGCGCGACAAGGTGGCCTGATCGGTGACGGTGCGCTCGGCCAGTTCGGAGATGATCAGCCCGTCGCGCTCGGCCAGAAACCCCAGCACCCGCCAGTGCGTCATCGTCATGCCGCGCCGCTTCAACTCACGCTGCATCGGCGCATTGATCTGACTGATCACCCGGTTCATCAAATACGGCAGAAATTCGCCGTGAGTCTGCGCCTGCGCGGTTTCGGTCATGAGAGTCATGGTTGGTCGCACACCGGTGGATTGATCAGTTCTTGCTCGCGCAACAGATCGACGAATCGACCCAGTGCCTCGCGGCGAAACTGATCGGGGTTTTTGTCCCGCCAATCGTACAACCCCTGACCGGCACGCACACCCGTCTGGCCTTGCGCCATCAGCGATTCGACCAGTTCGGGGGTCTGGTAACGGCGCTCGTCGACCGCGCCGGCCAGGTATTTCGACGCGTAATAGAGAATATCGAGACCGCCAAAATCGACGAACTCAAGCACCCCCATCGACGCATACCGCAGCCCGAAGCCAAGCCGGGTGGCCTTGTCGATGTCGGCCGGCGTGGCAACCCCCTCTTCCACCATGCGCACCGCTTCGTTCATGATCAAGGCCTGCAGACGCGGCACGATATAGCCCGGGCTGGCCTTGACCGTCACCGTTTCCTTGCCAATGCTCGCCAGCAAGGCATTGGTGCGGGTCAGTACGTCGGCGTCAGTACTTTCGTGCGGCGACACCTCAACCAGCGGAATCAGATAGGCCGGGTTCAACCAGTGCGCATTCAGAAAGCGCGCGGGCCGGGTGAGCATCGTGGCCAGCTCACTGGACAGAAACGACGAGGTGGTCGACGCAATGATGCAATCGGGCCGCGCATGGGTTTCGATCAGCGCAAAGGCCTCACGCTTGCTGTCCAGCACTTCGGGCACGCCTTCGAACACCCAGTCGGCAGCGGCCAGCACTGTGGGCGCCTGCTCCAGCGGGCAGAAGCGGATGCGCGCCGCAATCTGCGCCGACACCTGGGCCGCGCTCTGCCCTGCCGGGCCGGTCAGCACCCCCAGTTCGGCCAGCGTCTCCAGGTGAGCGGCAATCTCGGCTTCGGCTGCCGCCATCACCGCCTGCTGGCCGGCCGCATCGCGAGCCTTCAGGTCGAGCAGATCGACGCCAACACCGGCATAGGCAAAGGCGACGGCCATGCTGCGGCCCATGCGTCCGGCGCCCGCGGCAACAATGCGCGGCGCGGCCGGCGTGGCGTCTGCTGCGCTGGCGGCGCCAGCCATCGCGTCAGTAGCCATCGTTGAGCAACTGGCGCAGGGACCCGGCCGGCATGTCGGCCAGACCCAGGGTGGTCAGCGTTCGCGAGCCATACAGAAATTCGCCGGCGCACACAGCCCGGCCCAGTTCAAACAAACTGGTGGCGAGCGGCGCCGGCGTGCCCGAATACCGGGCCATCGAGACCAGCAAACCGAGCCCGTAGGCCACATCTTCAGTCATGTATCGATGACTGGTGAGGTCAATTTTTTCGCGCCAATCGCCGCTGTCGGTGAGCCGGTCATGCGCGTCGCCATACATCCATTTGTCCGAGTTGTAGTGATCGGACAGCGGGTAGTGATTCGGCGCGTAACCGAAGGCTTCACGGATGGCGATACGCTCGGCGTCGAGCCGATCGGTGACGCGGCGCACCGCCGGTTGCGTGCCTTCGTTATGAATATCCCAGCGCTCGAAGTGCTCGAGCGGGCCGGCATTCATGATGATGAGCGGCGGATGGATGATTGGCCCGGCATTCATCAGCGCGCCTGACAACGCGTCTTCAATGGCGTGCACGCACGGGTAGGCGGCCTGAATGACGGCGATTGCCCGCTCGGTTTCACTGGCCGGGAACACCCCGGTGGGCAGATGCTTGGCCCGGATCGTGATGGCAATGGTGTTTTCGTCGTGCTTGCGGGCCAGATACGGCAGCGTGCCGGTTTCGGCCCAGGTACAAGACTTGCCGCCGGCCTTGCGGGCCGCGCTGGCCATGGCCATCGAACCCAGAGTGCCGGGCGCCAGAAACACCACCTGCGAGGGCTGCAAGTGCGGCGCCATTGCCTGCGCGATGTCTTCCTGCGCAAACGCCGGCGTGAACACCAGAATCAGTTCGGCGCCCTCGAGCGCCAGACCCAGATCGGCGGTAACGGTATCGAGAGCCACGGCCCGGGCCCCGGCGTGATCCTTCAGTTGCAGCGTCTTGCTGTGGACCAGATCGCCGAACTGGCTGGCACTGCGCCGCCAGAGCGCTATCTGATGCCCTTGCTCGGCCAGATCGGCTGCCGCCGCATAACAGCCATGCCCACCACCCAGGATCGCAATCCGCATGCTCTTCTCCTTGTCGTCAAATTATTTGCATCTGCAAATAATAGCAAGTTGAGCGCGGACGGCAAGACCTGTTTCAGAGCCTGGCAGACTTGGTTACAAAAACGTAAAGGATAGTCAGAAGGTCGCTCGGGGCCCGCGGCGCGTGCTGCGGCAGAGCTCCGAGGCGGCCTGACGATGTCGGCGTCAGGCCCGGGCAAGACGCCTTAGACCCGCCAGCGGTATACCCGCATCGGGGGAATATTGAGCGCTTCCAGTTCGTCGAGTTCGGGCGGGCCGAAGATCGGTGTCGAGAACGTCGCAACATGCGGGCGGAACTGATAGGCGACAAAGCTGCCACCGGGCGGCAACGCATCGTGAACGCGTTGCGCAATCAGACGACCCAATTCGGGGGGCATCGTCGAGAACGGAATACCCGACAAGATTACGTCGGGTTTGGCCAGACCGTACTCACTGACCACATCGGCCACGTGTTCGGCGCTGCCGCGGTGCACGATTAGACGCGGATCATTGATTTTGCTGACCATTTCAACGAAAGATTGGTCAATTTCGATGCAAACGAGTTTCGCGTCCGGCGCCATCGCATTGAGCAGGGCGCGGGTTGTACCGCCAGTTCCGGGGCCGAGTTCGACCACGACCTTGGCCTTGCTGACTTCAGTCATGCGGACGATGCGCCGCTCCATGAAGCGCGAACTCGGTATTACCGAGCCGACACCTGCAGGGTCACGCAAAAACCCACGAAGAAAAGCAAGAATCTCTTCAACGCGGGGGACCTTAATTGCATCGGGTTGACGCATTAGTTATCTCCAGCTTGCTGCGGGCCGGACAGACCCGTTGTTGCGCGGGCAAAGCCCGCAAAAGTGTGGCGTGATTGTGCCTTGGTTTCGGGCGCGACGCGTCGGCGATTCGTAACCAATTTTCGTCCATGAAAGCACTATCCAGGCCACGCCCAAGGCACGCCCATCAGGCTTTCGGTGCAGTCAGAATGCCGATTGCGCGCGCCGCAGCGGCCAACCCCATAGCGGCGGTCACTGTCATAATTGAACCATAGCCTGCGCAAGCGAGCGGAAAATTTCCGGCCCCCTCCGATTCGGGGCCGGCCGCTTGCTCGGTTGAATGGATCGTCAATACCCCGAAACGCCGACCCAGCTTGCGGCTGAAACCATGGTGACGGCGCAGCCGTTTGCGCACGCTGGCCAGCAACGCATCGCCCTCGGTAAGTGCCAGATCATTGCTGGTCAGGCGCAGCGGATCGACCCGCCCGCCCGCCGCCCCACACACAATGATGGCCTGCCCGCGAGTGCGGGCCAGCACAATCATTGCTGCCTTGACCGAGGTCCGGTCGATGGCATCGATGATGACGTCGGCACCGGCGTCCAGCAAAGTGGCCGCATTGTCAGGGGTGACAAACTCTTCGACGATATCGACACGGGCGTCGCTGATTTGCGCCAGCCGCTGCTGCATCACCGTGACCTTGGCCGCACCGAGCGTATCGGTCAGCGCATGCACCTGCCGATTGACATTGGATTCGGCAACCATGTCTTCATCGATCAGCGTGAGTCGCCCCACGCCGGTGCGCGCCAATGCCTCGGCCGCCCAGGAACCAACCCCGCCCAGACCGACCACTACTACATGGCCGGCGCGCAGCCGGGTCAGACCATCATCGCCGAGCAAGCGCGCCGAGCCGCCGAAGCGGCGCGCCGTGTCGATCGGCTCATCGGGGTGCTCGGTCACGGCAGCAAAATGGTCGAGCCGGTGGTTTTGCGAGCTTCCAGATCGGCATGCGCTTGCGCCACATCGGCCAACGGATAGGTCTGGTCGATACGGATTTGCACCGCGCCACTCTTGACCATCCGGAACAGATTCTTGGACATCTGCTCGAGCGTTTTGCGGTTGGCCGTATGCGGCATCAGCGAGGGCCGGGTGATATAGAGCGAGCCACGCAGCGCGGTCAGCGGTACGGGCGGCACCGGGCCGGAGGCATTGCCGAAGCTGACCATCGTGCCGAAATTCTGCAAGCTGTCCAGCGACGCCTGGAAGGTATCTTTACCGACCGAGTCATAAACCACCGGCACCATCTTGCCCTTGGTGATTTCGCGCACCCGCTCGGCAACGTTCTCTTCCTTGTAATAGATGATGTGCTTGCAGCCATGGGCGCGAGCCAGCTTGGCTTTTTCTTCCGAGCCCACCGTGCCGATCACCTTCACACCGAGCGCACGTGCCCATTGCATGGCAATCAGTCCGACGCCACCGGCGGCGGCGTGCCACAGAATGGTGTCGCCCTTCTTGACCTGATAGGTTCGGTTCAGCAAATACTCAACCGTCATCCCTTGCAGCATCATCGCGGCGGCGGTTTCAAACTCGATGCCCCGGGGCAGCTTGACCGCCTGACTGGCCGGCAGATTGCGCACCTGCGCATAGGCGCCGAGCGGTCCACCGGCATAGGCAACCCGGTCACCGACCTCGAAACCCGTCACATTGCGGCCCACCTTCTTGACGACGCCGGCACCCTCCAGACCCAGCGTACCGGGCAGCTCCTGGGGGTACAGACCGGTACGGAAATACACGTCGATATAGTTCAGGCCAATGGCCTTTTGCTCGATCTGAATTTCGTCGACCGCAGGTACCTTGACCTTGACGTTGACATACTCCATGACCTCGGGGCCGCCAACACTGTTGATCTGAATTGCCTTGGGCATTGCTACTTCTCCATTAAATACAGGGGGATGTTCAGAAGGTGCCCGGGTAGGCACCACCATCAAGAAGAATGTTCTGGCCGGTCAGGTACGCGGCCTGCTGGCTGCACATGAAGGCGCAGACCTGGCCGAATTCCTGCGCGGTACCAAAGCGGCCCGCCGGAATCGACGCCGCGCGAGCGGCGGCAATGTCTTCGGCGGCGCGGCCGGACTTGCTGGCCTGCGCGGTGAAGTTCTTGCGCAAGCGGTCGGTGTCGAAGGCGCCGGGCAGCAAATTGTTGATCGTCACGTTGGGGTGGCCGCTGTTGCGCGCCAGCCCGGCCACAAAGCCGGTCAGGCCGCTGCGCGCCCCATTGGACAGACCGAGAATATCAATCGGCGCCTTGACCGCGGCCGAGGTGATGTTGACGATGCGACCGAAGCCGCGCTCGATCATCGGGTCGAGCGTGGCCTTGATCAGTTCGATCGGCGTGAGCATATTGGCGTCAACCGCGGCGAGCCAGTCGTCGCGACTGAACTGGCGAAAGTCGCCCGGCGGCGGACCGCCCGCATTGTTGATCAGAATATCGATCTGCGGCGCGGCAGCCAGTGAATCGCGGCGGCCGGCCTCGGTGGTGATGTCACAGGCCACCGCATGAACGGTGACACCGGTTTGCCCGGCAATGCGCGCCGCCGCTTCGCGCAGCGGCCCTTCGGTCCGCGCATTGATGACCAGATTCACGCCTTCGGCAGCCATTGCTTCGGCGCAGCCCAGGCCGAGCCCTTTGCTCGCCGCGCAAACAAGCGCCCACTTGCCGCTGATGCCAAGATCCATGTTCTTACTCCGGGTCGGGATGCAAAAAACCGTCGGCACACGCTGACGGCAGTGCATATGATCGCATCACTTGGCACCAGATGGAATGCGCGGCGCTCAACGCCTCAGCACGGCGCAGGCGGCCCGGCCCTCGAAAGCGCCAGGCATCAGCAGGCTATCGGTCAGCGGCTCTTGAACAGCGAACCGAGTACGCCGCGAATGAGCGTGCGGCCAAATGACGAGCCGATGGAGCGGGCCGCGCTCTTGGCGGCGGCTTCAAAGATGGAATCGGAGCGCTTGTTGCGCTTGCCAGCCAGCCCCTCGAGCGCACCATTCAGAATGTCGCCCACTGGCCCGCCAATACCGCTGCTGCCTTCCTTCCTGGGCGGCTCGATTTCTTTCTCCGACGCCTGCTGGGCGCGCGCCAGCAGCATCTCGTGGGCCGACTCCCGGTTGACGGTCTTGTCATAGATGCCGCTCACCAGCGAGCGCTGCATCAGCGCGGCGCGCTCGGCGTCGGTGAGCGGGCCGATCCGCGAACCGGGCGCACACATGAAGGCACGCTGCACCACGCCGGGTTGGCCGTCCTCATCGAGAAACGACAACAAGGCCTCACCAACCCCCAGTTCGGAAATGGCCTGCTCGGCATCGAAATCGGGGTTCTGGCGCATGGTTTCGGCGGCCGCGCGCACCGCTTTCTGGTCACGCGGCGTATAGGCGCGCAACGCATGCTGCACCCGGTTGCCGAGCTGGCCGAGCACCGCATCGGGCACATCGAGCGGATTCTGGGTCACGAAGTAGATGCCCACGCCCTTGGAACGAATCAGCCGCACGACCTGCTCGACCTTTTCCATCAGCGGGCGCGGCGCCTCGTTGAACAGCAGATGGGCCTCGTCGAAGAAGAACACGAAGCGCGGTTTTTCAGGGTCACCGACCTCGGGCAACTCCTCGAACAGCTCACTCATCAGCCAGAGCAGGAACGAGGCATACAGGCGCGGCGAATTGAGCAACTGATCGGCCGCCAGCACATTGACCAAGCCGTGACCATTGATGTCGGTCTGCATCATGTCGGCCAGATTGAGCATCGGCTCGCCGAAGAAGCGATCGGCGCCCTGATCTTCCAGCGCCAGCATCCGCCGCTGGATGGCGCCGACCGAGGCGGTGGACACATTACCGTAGCGGGTCCGCAGTTCGGCGGCGTTGTCGCCCACGAATTGCACCATCGAGCGCAGATCATCGGCGTCGAGCAGCGGCAGGCCGCTCTCGTCGGCCACCCGGAAGGCCAGATGCAGCACCCCTTCCTGAACATCATTGAGCCCGAGCATGCGGGAGATCAGGAGCGGTCCCATATCAGAGACGGTGGCCCGCAGCGGATGCCCTTTCTCACCAAACACATCCCACAGCGCAACCGGCACCGGGCGAAACGCCGGCGCGGGCAGATTGAGCTTTTCGAGCCGGGCGAGCAATTTGGGCGAGCCCGCCCCGGCCTGCCCCAGCCCGGCCAGGTCCCCTTTTACGTCGGACAGAAACACCGGCACGCCCATGGCCGAGAAATGCTCGGCCAGCACCTGCAGCGACACCGTCTTACCGGTGCCGGTGGCGCCGGTGATGAGGCCGTGCCGATTGGCCATCCCGGCCAGCATCTCAACCGGTCTGGCGGCATCGGCGGGCGCATCCTCGACATTGGGGTCTGATTTGGCAAAGCCGAGTGTCATTGTTTTCATGGTCAGTTCCAGTGCCTTGTAATCGATTGATGCTGGTGCGGCGCGGTTCGCCCGGGCCCTCTGGATGATAAGATGACAACTAGCCGTCAGACCCTGGCCTGGTGTTGCAAACGGTCATTTCCCGCTGCTCACACCCCCCCAGAGTCAATTGCCAACGCTTATCCAGGCGGTTCGTCCGCTCCGGACAGCATTGGCCGACACGTTTATCGTAGCAACCGATCGAAGCAAGGACGAGGAAAGTATGGCCGGGCATTCCAAATGGGCCAACATCAAGCACAAGAAAGAGCGCACCGACGCCAAGCGCGGCAAGCTCTTTACGCGCATCATCAAAGAGCTGACGGTAGCGGCCCGCGAGGGTGGCTCAGATCCGTCGGCTAATCCACGCCTGCGCCTGGCCATCGACAAGGCCTCCGACGCCAACATGCCCAAAGACACCGTGCAGCGGGCCGTTCAGCGTGGTGCCGGTGAGCTTGACGGCGTCAATTACGAAGAAATCCGCTACGAGGGCTACGGCATCGGCGGCGCGGCAGTCATCGTCGATTGCATGACCGACAACAAGATCCGCACCGTGGCCGAGGTCCGGCATGCATTCAGCAAGCATGGCGGCAATCTGGGCACCGATGGCTCGGTGGCCTTCCTGTTCAACCATTGCGGTCAGTTTCTCTTCGAACCGGGCACCTCCGAAGAGGCCGTGATGGAAGTGGCCATCGAGGCCGGCGCCGAAGACATCACGACCGACGACGAAGGCGGTATTGAAGTCATCTGCCCGCCCAACGACTTTCAGGCTGTGCGCGACGCCTTCGAAGCGGCCGGCTTGAAGGCCGAAGTGGCTGAAGTCACGATGAAGCCCACCACCGAAACCACCTTCGAGGGCGATCAGGCCGTCAGCATGCAGAAACTGCTCGACGTACTTGAAAGCCTCGATGATGTGCAGGACGTTTACACCAACGCGGTAATTGACCTCGATGACTGACACCCCCGAGCCAATGCAACTGCTGGTCATTGGCGGTGGCGGGCGTGAGCACGCGCTGGCCTGGGCACTGGCCCGCTCGCCCAAGGTCGGCCATGTCTATGTCGCGCCTGGCAATGGCGGCACGGCCCGCGAGGCCGGGCTGAGCAACCTGCCCATCACCGATTTCGATGAATTGATCGCGTTCGCCCGCGCCGAAAACATCACCTATACCGTGGTCGGCCCTGAAGCACCGCTGGCGGCCGGCATCGTCGACGCGTTCCGGGCCGCTGGCCTGGCCATTTTCGGGCCAACGGCTGCTGCCGCCCGGCTCGAATCGTCCAAAGACTATGCCAAGGCCTTCATGGCCCGCCACAACATTCCCACCGGTCGCTACCAAACCTTCAGCGACGCTGGCGAGGCCCACGCCTACATCGACGCCGAAGGCGCCCCCATCGTCATCAAGGCCGACGGCCTGGCGGCGGGCAAAGGCGTGGTCGTTGCCATGACCCTGGAAGAAGCCCATCAGGCGGTCGATGACATGCTGGTCGGCAACCAGATGGGTGCGGCCGGCGCCAGAGTCGTCATTGAAGAATTCCTGGCCGGCGAAGAAGCCAGCTTCATCGCACTGGTCGATGGTGAACATGTGCAGGCACTGGCCAGCAGCCAGGACCACAAAAGACTGCTCGACGCCGATCAAGGCCCCAACACGGGCGGCATGGGTGCTTATTCACCCGCGCCAATCGTCGATGAGGCGATGCATCAGCGCATCATGCGCGAAATCATCGAACCCACGGTGGCCGGCATGGCCGCCGACGGCGCGCCGTTCAGCGGCTTTCTGTATGCGGGCATCATGGTGACCGCCGATGGCAGCCCGAAAACGCTCGAATTCAACTGCCGGATGGGCGACCCGGAAACCCAGCCCATTCTGATGCGCTTGCGCACCGATTTTGCCGAAGTCATGCTGGCCGCCGTCGAACAACGGCTGCACGAAATCGAACTCGACTGGGATCGCCGCGCCGCACTTGGTGTGGTGCTGGCCGCGCACAACTACCCGGCTGCGCCGCGCACCGGCGACACCATCAACGGTCTGCCCGTGCAAGGCAATCAGCCCGATGCCAACACGATGATTTTTCATGCGGGCACCCGGGCCGACGAGGCCGATCAGACCCTGACCAGTGGCGGACGCGTGCTGTGCGTCACCTCGCTCGGCAACACGGTCACCGCCGCCCGCGCCATCGCCTACGAACAAGTTCAGCAAATCCGGTTTGACGGTCAGCAATACCGTCAAGACATCGGCTTTCGCGCCATCAATTCCGAAGCCTCCTGATCGTTTTTTATGTCCGCCCCCTCTGATCGCCCCGATACCGAGCAAGTCAAAGCCTTCCTGCTCGATCTGCAGAACCGCATCGTCAGCCGCCTCGAAGCCCTCGACGGCCAGTCTTTCGTGCGTGACCAATGGACCCGGCCGGCCGGTGGCGGCGGCCTCAGTTGCGTGATCGAAAACGGCGACGTCTTCGAACGCGGCGGCGTCATGTTTTCGCATGTCAACGGCGACGGCCTGCCCGCCTCGGCCAGTGCCTCGCGCCCGGAAATTGCCGGCAAGTCTTTCGAAGCCATGGGCGTGTCGCTGGTCATCCACCCGCGCAACCCCTATGTGCCCACCGTGCATCTGAATGTGCGCTTTTTCAGCACCGTGGCCACCGCCACCGAGCCGGCCATCTGGTGGTTTGGCGGCGGCATGGATCTGACCCCGTTCTATGCGTTTGAAAAAGATGTGGTGCGCTTTCACAGCGCCTGCAAGGAAGCGCTCGACCCCTTCGGTGCGCAATACCACCCCGAATACAAGCGCTGGTGCGACGAGTATTTCTACCTCAAGCATCGCCAGGAAGCCCGCGGCGTGGGCGGCATCTTCTACGACGACCTGAATGAACCCGGCTTCGAGACCTCGTTTGCCCTGACCCAGGCGGTCGGCAACGCCTTCCTTGCGGCCTACCCCGACATCGTCGAGCGCAACAAAGAGCGCGAATACGGTGAGCGCGAGCGCAACTTCCAGCTCTACCGACGCGGCCGCTACGTGGAATTCAATCTGGTGTTCGACCGCGGCACCTTGTTCGGCCTGCAGTCGGGCGGACGCACCGAGGCCATTCTGGTGTCGATGCCGCCGCTGGCCAGATGGCAATACGACTGGTCGCCCGAGCCCGGCTCGCCCGAGGCGCGGCTTTACACCGACTTCCTGCCCCACCGTAACTGGGTTTGATGACCCCTGCCCCTGAGCCCAGAATCGGTTTGCTGGGCGGCTCCTTCGACCCGATACATGTCGGCCATCTGGCGCTGGCCCGCGCCGCCCAGGTGGCGCTCGGGCTGACCGGCATGATCTTCATGCCCACCGGCCAGTCGTGGCAGAAGCAGCAACAGCGCACAGCGCCGCAACACCGGCTGGCAATGGTACGCACGGCGGTGAACAATGCCGCCGCCGCCGAGGCGGGCTGGCAGGTCGATGACCGTGAGGTGCTGCGCGATGGCCCCACCTACACCATAGAAACCCTGATCAGTCTGCGCGAAGAACTGGGCCCCGATACCGCGCTGGTGCTGCTGATGGGCAGCGACCAGTTGCGCAATCTGGCCACCTGGCACCGCTACGAAGAACTGCTCACCTATTGTCATATCGGTGCCACCCAGCGCGAGCAGATTGCACTGCATGATTTCCCGCCGCCCGTCGAGGCACTGCTTGACGCCCACGGCCGCGATGCGTTGTCGAACCGCCCTGCCGGCGACATTGTTTTTTTCCGGATGCCGGCAGTTCCGGTATCGTCAACGCGGTTGCGGGCCGGATTGACAGCCGGCGAATCCTTTCCTGAATTGCTTCCGCAAGGGGTCGATACCTACATCGACCAACATGCCCTCTACCAGCAGGTATCCTGATCCATGGATGTAAGAAAACTGCAGCGCACCATTCTTGATGCCCTCGAAGACGTCAAGGCACGGGACATCAAAATCTTCAACACCACCGCCCTTTCCGACGTGTTCGACCGCGTAGTCGTCGCCACCGGCACCTCCAACCGCCAGACCCGGGCGCTGGCGATGCATGTTCGCGATCAGGTCAAAGCCGCCGGCGGTGATGTCCTTTCCGTTGAGGGGCAGGACACCGGCGAATGGGTCTTGGTTGACCTCGGTGACGCCGTCGTGCACATCATGCAACCGGCCATCCGCGAGTACTACAACCTCGAAGAACTGTGGGGCGGCAAACCCGTCCACCTGAAGCAGACCGCCGCAGCCGGCGTTGCCGCCAGTGCTACCGCCGACCACTAAGGCGCTGGCGCCCGTGGCCTGAGCATGGCTTTGAATCTCCTTGTGGTCGGCACCCGAATGCCGGCCTGGGTGCAGGCCGGCGTTGATGAATACAGCAAACGCATGCCGCCTGAACTCGCCTTCGACTGGCGTGAAATCAAGGTCGAAACGCGTGGCCGCAATCTGTCGGTTGAGCAATGTCTGAGCCGCGAAGCCACCCGGCTGCAAGCGGCGCTGCCCAAGCGCGGCCACACCATCTTGCTTGATGAACACGGCAAATCGTGTACGACCGCCAAGCTGGCCACGCATCTGGCTCGCTGGCAGGGGCTCGGCGAGCCGATCAGCCTGATCGTGGGCGGCCCCGATGGCGTTCATGATGACATCAAGAAAGCGGCCAACGAAACCTTGCGCCTGTCCGATCTGACCCTGCCCCATCCGGTGGTGCGTATCGTGCTGGCCGAACAACTCTACCGAGCGTGGACGATATTGACTGGCCACCCCTACCACCGCGCATGATCTGGCTTGCTTCCTCCAGCCCGCGTCGGGCCGAATTGCTGACCCAGCTGGGCGTCAGTTTTGAACGCCTGCTGCCCGACGATCCGATTGCCGCCGAGGCGCTTGAAGCCGAGCGCATGGGTGAGCCGCCCAACCAGTATGTGTTGCGAGTCACGCTGGCCAAGCTGGCGCTGGCGCAACAGAAAATTGCCGGCAAGGGCCTGGCTGATCGGCCGGTGCTGGCCGCCGACACAACGGTGGCGATGGGCGGCCGCATACTCGCCAAACCTGCCGACGAAGCGGCCGCCGCGGCAATGCTGCGCGCCCTGTCCGGGCGCACGCATCGCGTGCTGACCGCCGTGGCCGTGGCACGCGGCCAACGCGTGCGTCACTGCGTACAAATCTCCCGGGTTCGCTTTGCTCGCCTACGCGAAGCCGACATCCTCGCCTACGCCGCCTCGGGCGAAGGTCTGGACAAGGCCGGCGGCTACGGCATCCAAGGCAATGCGGCGCGCTTCGTACGATCAATCAACGGCAGCTACTCCGGTATCATGGGTCTGCCCCTGTACGAGACATCCCGCTTGCTGGGCCTGTAAACGGGGGGATTTTCAACGCACTCCACCGCGTTGAACCGGATTTGCGCACCGATCCGGTCACAAGAACCGACCAGGCACCGATGCACGCACAAGACATTCTGATTAACGCCTCCGCGCACGAAACACGCGTCGGCATCATGCAACAAGGTGCGCTGCAAGAGCTGCACATTGAGCGCACTTCCAGCCGCGGCCTGGTGGGCAATTTATACCTGGGCAAGGTGTCCCGGGTGCTGCCCGGCATGCAGTCGGCCTTCATCGATATTGGTCTGGAGCGCGCGGCCTTTTTGCACGTCGCCGATTTGTGGCAGGCCCGCTCGGCCGGTGCCAGCGCCGTACCCATCGAAAAACTGCTCTATGAAGGGCAGTCGATGATGGTGCAGGTCCTGAAGGACCCGCTCGGCACCAAAGGCGCCCGGCTGACCACCCAGATCAGCATAGCCGGCCGCCTGCTTGTATACCTGCCGCAAGACCCGCACATCGGCATTTCGCAGCGCATTGCCGACGAAGCCGGCCGCACCGCGTTGCGCGAAACCATCCAGCGGCTCAAACCCAGCGATGAAAAAGGCGGTTTCATTGTGCGCACGCAGGCCGAAGAAGCGGCCGAGGCCGAACTGCAGGCCGACATCGATTATTTGCGCAAACGCTGGACGCAGATTCTGGAGCACACCCGCTCCAAACCCGCGCCGCTGCTGCTCTACCGCGAACTGAGCCTGGCCGAGCGCAGCCTGCGCGATCTGGCCACCAACCAGACCTCGGCCATTCTGGTCGATTCCAGTGAGGCCATGCAACGGCTACAGGCCTTTGCCGAAGCCTACACACCGGACATGCTCAGCAAACTGCAACTGGCCAGCGGCGACCGGCCGCTGTTTGAACTGCGCGGCCTCGAAGAAGAAATCGAGCGCTCGATGTCGCGCCGCGTCAATCTGAAGTCAGGCGGCTACCTGGTCATCGATCAGACCGAGGCGATGACCACCATCGATGTAAACACCGGCGGCTTCGTCAGCGGCCGCAACTTCGATGACACGGTTTTCAAGAACAACCTGGAAGCGGCGCAGGCCATTGCCCGGCAATTGCGGCTGCGCAACCTGGGCGGCATCATCATCGTCGACTTCATCGACATGCAGACCGAGCAACACCGGCAAGCGGTGCTGGCCGAGTTGCAACGCGCGCTGAGCCGGGACCGCACCCGCACCAGCATTGGCGGCTTTACCTCACTGGGGCTGGTCGAATTGACCCGCAAAAGAACCCGTGAGTCGCTCGCGCACATCATGTGCGAGCCCTGCCCCACCTGCACCGGTGCGGGCCAGATCAAAACCGCGCAAACCGTCTGCTATGAAATTCTGCGCGAAATTCAGCGCGAGGCCAGCCAGTTCAACCCACAGGAATTCCGCATCATTGCGTCCAACGATGTGATCGATCTGTTTCTGGATGAAGAGAGTCAGCCACTGGCGCTGCTGGGTGAGGCAATTGCCAAGCCGATTCGCCTGCAGGTCGAGCCTGCTTATCATCAGCAGCAATACGACATTGTGCTGGGCTGAAAGCAGGCCGCCACCGGCCAGGCGCGGCCGGCCCGCTCTCGAGCGCTCACAGGCTCAGGCCTTGTCGTGCGCTGCCACGTGTATGCCGGGGCGTCGCCCGTCGTTCCAGCGACCGTCGAGGGCACGTTCGATCTGCGCGGCCAGTTGCAGCAGCAGGCCGTCGTTGGCCTGGCGCGCTTGCGCGTGAATGCCAAACGGCAGCCCGTTGTCCTGGCGCCCCATCGGTAGTGAGATTGCCGGGATGCCGCAGAGGTTGGTGAGCGGTGTGTACGCGAAGAAGCGCCACAGGTTCTCGAACCAGTCGTACACGTCCGGGTTGTCGCTGATGGTCAGGTACTCGCGCGTGCCCACCAGCGGTGTCGGCAGCGCGGTAATCGGCGTGAGCATGATGTCCCACTGCCCGAAGAACTCGCCGAAAGCACGCGCGGTTTGGTTGAATACCGATTGCATCCGGAAACGCTCGGTGTAGGAGAGATTCTTGCCGGCTTCCCAGATGCGGATGTTGATTGGTTCAATCAGCTCGGCCGGCGGGCGATCCAGGCCGTGCGCTTCGAGCATGCCTCTGATGACCTGCGCGAAATTACTGATGTAGCAGGTGGTCTGCGCCGCGAAGGCTGCACGCAGGTCGGTGTCCGGCAGCGCATAGTCAACCTCGTGCCCGAGCCCCTCAAGAAAGCGCCCCGCGCGCTCAAGCTCGGCAACGATGGCCGGCGTTGCGCGGTAATCACCCCACTCGTGCGAGAGTGCAATGCGCAGGCGCGGCGGATCGCGTTCAATCTGTTGGCGATAGGGTTCGTCCGTCGTCCAGTACGGCATGAACTCGCCGGGTGCGCCACCACGGCACGCGTCAACGAACTGCGCGGTGTCCCGAACTGTGCGACTCTGACAGCCCTGAGTCGACACAAGCCCGGTGAGATCAGACAGATCAGGCGCGATCGAGAACACGCCGCGCGAGGCCTTGAGCCCGATGTTGCCGCTGAAGCCGGCCGGGATGCGGATCGAGCCACCGCCGTCGGTCGAGTGCGCCATCGGCACAACGCCGGCGGCCACCGTGGCTGCCGAGCCGGCCGACGAGCCGCAGGTGGTGTAGTCAGTATTCCAGGGGTTGCGGGTGACGTATACGTCCGGGTTTTCGGCCGAGCTGCACACGCCGAACTCGGGTGTGGTGGTGCGACCCAGCAGATTGAGTCCGGCGCTGCGCATCTGCCTGGTGAGGAAAGCGTCGGTTTCGGGGCGCCGGCCCTGCATGAAGCGCGAGCCCATCTCCTGCAGGCGTCCCGCCAGCGTCGGGCCAAGATCCTTCATCAGGAAGGGCACACCGGCAAACGGACCATTCGGGTCAAGGCCGTCGATCAACGGATCGTCTACCAGATCCTCGAATATCTCGACCACCGCATCGAGCGCCGGATTCACGAGCGCCGCGCCAGCCGCGGCCTGCTGCGCGAGTTCGGCGGGCGTCAGCTCACCGCGTCTGACCCGCTCGGCCAGCGCGCAGGCATCATGGTCGGCCCATTCGGACCAGTTCATCGGCAGGGTCATGCGGTTCTCCATACGTCGGTCTCTTGCCAAGTCTGCGTGCCGACTATTATGCGCGCTGCCCGGCCGGCTTGAAATCAGGTGTACAACTGCCTGCGTTCATAGAGCCTGATTTCCCATGCACTTCTTTGAGCAACCGAAGCGGCCCACGCACGACTTCGCTTTCGATGTCGCCGGATTGTCGAATCGAGCAGACCTGCACTTCGGCAATCTATTTCTTGCAGTTGCCGAAATAAGGCGCAGACATCACCGGCGCTAAGCGACCAGGATCGTCCATGCAACAACCGCCTGGGCCAGGAAGCCCACGAAAAAACCCAAGGTCCGGATCCACGGCAGTTTGAACGTGTACGCCAGCACATGCACCACCCTCGCCCAGAAATACACGGCAGCCGCGGTGGCAATAGCCGGACTGGCGATACCCATGGCATGCGCGACCAGAACCAACACGCCAAACACCACCAGATTTTCAACGGCGTTCTGATGGGCTTTCATCAGGCGGCGTGCCCAGTCCGACTGAGGCTTCGGATCAGCCGGATAACCAACCGCATCCAACAACCCCCACTTCAGTACGCGATCCAGGATATACGGCAACCATAGCAATCCAGTCAGTGCCGCAGTCAGGGCGAGGTAGAACAGTTCTGGTTTCATTGGATTCCTCGATCTTCATAACGAAGTCAGTACGTCAACGAATGATCAAACCCCAAGAAATGTCATACATGGACTTGGCGTTGCCAGTCATCTCCGCGGCGTTGTCCATCACAATATCTCTGGCCAGCGGCTAAAAACGGCCCGGTTCATCTGGAATACGAGTCATGCGCCGACTCGGCATCTTCATGGGAGTTCTTGATCTGAACAAGATCTTGCCCCGTTTGATTCCAAGCCGCATACCTAATTGAGCGTAGATTCGGGACCGCGCGTTTGATTGCGCATATGCCCTTCGGGCCTGAAATGCGAAGACGACATCAGATGGCGTAGCGGGGACACTGTTCTCTCAACGCTTGCAGTCTGGTCTTGAACCCGGCAGAAGGTTGATGCGTGCCCGAGAACAAGCTCTCCGCTGGCTTATTGCAAACTGTCTTCTGAGTTAACCGACAGTCCGCTGCT
>CAXBNM010000034.1:0-20519 GCA_963976885.1 uncultured Burkholderiaceae bacterium | reverse complement strand
GACTTCACCGGCAACAACCGTGTCGCCAGCCTGCCGCACGATGCTGACCAGCACACCCGACTCAGGCGCGGGCAATTCCAGCACCACTTTATCGGTTTCGATATCGATCAGATTTTCATCACGGGCGACCGCTTCGCCTTCTTTTTTATGCCATTCGAGTAGTGATGCTTCCGCAACGGATTCGGAAAGCTGCGGAACCTTTACTTCAACCAGAGCCATTTTGGCAACCTCAATGTCTTGTTCTGTTCTTGGAAGGGGAGTCAGGCGCTTTTGCGAGCGCGCGCTTTCGGGTCACCAAACGCACTGGAGATCAGGTCCTGCAGTTGTGCGTAATGCTTGTCGTAATAGCCAACCGCCGGTGACGCGGAAGCAGCACGGCCGGCATAGGACAATTTCTGACCCGCCTTGAGTTGTTCATTGATGTGGTGTTCAACATAGAACCAGGCACCCTGATTCTGCGGTTCGTCCTGACACCAGACAAACTGCGTCGCCGCCGGGAACGACTTGATCACACCTTCGAGCGCTTTGTGCGGGAACGGATACAACTGCTCGATGCGCACGATGGCAACATCGGCGCGCTCCCGTTCGCGACGACCCGCAACCAGGTCGTAATACACCTTGCCCGAGCACATGATGACCCGCTTCACGGCGGCCGCGTCGATGCTCTCATCGGTCTCGCCCAACACCGTTTCAAACCGGCCTTCGGCAAGTTGTGACAGCGGCGAGCTGGCTTCTTTGTTACGCAGCAGCGACTTGGGCGTCATCACCACCAAAGGCTTGCGGAACAAGCGAATCATCTGGCGGCGCAACAAGTGGAAGATCTGCGCCGAGTTCGACGGCTGGCAAACCTGCATGTTGTTCTCGGCGCAAAGCTGCAAGAAGCGCTCCAGACGTGCCGATGAATGCTCCGGCCCCTGCCCTTCGTAGCCGTGCGGCAGCAACAGGGTCAGACCCGAGACCCGACCCCATTTGGTTTCGCCCGAGGAAATGAACTGGTCGATCACCACCTGCGCGCCATTGGCGAAGTCACCGAACTGGCCTTCCCAGATCACGAGCGTGTTCGGCTCGGCCGTGGAATAACCGTATTCGAAGGCCATCACAGCTTCTTCGGACAGCAGGGAATCGATGACCGTGAAGTTGCCTTGCGAGGGGCTGATGTTTTGCAGCGGGATGTAACGGCCCGAATCCCAGGACTCACGGTTCTGATCGTGCAGCACCGAATGCCGGTGACTGAAGGTGCCCCGGCCGGCATCCTGACCCGACAAACGCACCCCGTAGCCGCTGGCGACCAGGCTGGCGTAAGCAAGTGATTCGCCCATGCCCCAGTCGAGTTGCATTTCGCCCTCGCCCATCTTGCGGCGGTCGGCCAGCACTTTTTGCACCAGCGCGTGCACCTTGAAGTCTTCCGGCACGGTGGTGAGCCGCTCGGCCAGCCGCTTCAATTCGGCGTAAGGCACGGCGGTGTCGGCCGCATCGGTCCACTTGCGATTCAGGTACGGCATCCAGTCGACCGCGTACTTGCTCTTGAAGTTCGACAGCACCGGGTCGGCGGTATGACGGCCGGCATCCATGGCGCTGCGGTACTCGTCGACCATGCGGGTTACGTCGTCGGCATCAAGCACGCCTTGCGCGACCAGTTTGTCGGCATAGAGCTTGCGCGCACCGGGCATTGAGGCGACTTTCTTGTACATCAACGGCTGGGTCAGCGCCGGCGTGTCTTGTTCGTTGTGGCCGAGCTTGCGATAACACACCAGGTCGATCACGACGTCCTTGCGGAACTCGGTGCGGAAATCGACCGCCAGCTGCATCGCGTAAACAACCGCTTCCGGGTCATCGCCGTTTACGTGCAGGATCGGCGCTTCGACCATCTTGGCCACGTCGGTGCAGTAGGTCGTGGAGCGCGCATCCTGCGGATCGGAGGTGGTGAAGCCGATCTGGTTGTTGATGACAATGTGCACGCTGCCGCCGGTGCCATAACCGCGCGTTTGCGACATGTTCAGCCCTTCCATCACCACGCCCTGACCGGCAAACGCCGCATCACCGTGCACGAGGATGGACAATACCTGCGAGCCGTCGGTATCGCCGCGGCGCTCTTGCCGGGCGCGCGAGGAGCCGGTTGCCACCGGGTTGACGATTTCGAGGTGCGAGGGGTTGAACGCCAGCGACAGATGCACCGGCCCGCCGGGGGTGCTGACATCGCTCGAAAAGCCGTTGTGATACTTGACGTCGCCGTTGGGCAGATCGTCAGCATGCTGGCCTTCAAACTCGGCAAACAAGTCCTTGGGCATCTTGCCCAGGGTGTTGACCAGCACGTTCAGACGACCACGGTGGGCCATGGCCACCACAATCTCCTGCACGCCTTTGCTGCCCGAATGCTGAATACATTCGTCCAGCGCGGCGATATAGCTTTCGCCGCCTTCAAGGGAGAAGCGCTTCTGACCTACATAACGCGTGTGCAGGTACTTCTCAAGACCTTCGGCCGCGGTCAGACGCTCAAGGATGCGCAGGCGCTTTTCGGCGCTGAAACGCGGCTTGGCGCGGGACGATTCAAGCTTTTCCTGCATCCAGCGCTTCTGATTCTGATCGTTGATGTGCATGAACTCTGCACCGATCGTGCCGCAATAGGTTTCGCGCAAGGCTTGCAGCAGGTCGCGCAGCGACGCGCTTTCAAAGCCGAAGAAAGCGTTGGCGGTGGAATAGATATTGGCCTGATCGGCCTCAGTGAAATCGTAGAACGCCGGATCCAGTTCGGGGATCATCGGGCGTTCGCCACGCTTGAGCGGATCAAGATCGGCCCAGCGATTGCCCAGCGAGCGATACGCGGCAATAAGCGACTGGACAAAAACCTGCTTGCGCGCGGTGGCGGCATCGCCTCCGCCCATTTGCTGGGGCATCAGGGTGCCGGCTTTGGCGCGTTGCGCCAGCGACTCCATTACCGGCAGATGAGCGACGTCAGGGGTCTGCGCATTGCCGTCGGCGGCAGGCAAGGCCTGCATATTGTCGAAATATTCGCGCCAGGTGTCGGGAACCGATGCGGGGTTATCGAGATAGTTCTCGTACAACTCTTCCACATACGGGGCATTACCGCCGAACAAATACGAGTTCGACTGAAAAGACTTCATCATGAGCGGATTACCTTAAAAAACGAGTTTCTCGTCAAGGAACAGGGCACCGGTAACCGCAGGTCGCGCACGTTGCACGCATTCGACAAGGCGATACTCGGCTGGCACACAGCAATCCGGCTTTCGGAACGCTGTGCCCGCACTGGAAACAAATAAATCAGATCATCTGATAGACCCTTGGCGAACAGCCCAAAGAATAACCGGGGTAAATGACACTTACCAGTGCCAGCAGGGCCAACACAGGTTTCAATCTGATAAAGAATCAAACAGACAAGCCGGCCGTTGCTTTTCAGCAACGTGCCGGCCAGTCTTGGACCAGGAGAGGCCGAATCGGCGCACTCCCGGTTAATGCCAGATCAGCGTTCGGCCATCGGCTTCAGATCGCGACGGGTTTCGCCAGTGAAGAGCTGACGGGGGCGACCGATCTTCTGATCTTCGTCGCTGATCATCTCGTTCCACTGGGCAATCCAGCCTACGGTCCGCGCCAGCGCGAAGATGCAGGTGAACATGCTGTCGGGAATACCCATGGCCCGTTGCACGATACCCGAGTAGAAATCGACGTTCGGGTACAGTTTGCGTTTGACGAAGTATTCGTCTTCGAGCGCAATCTGCTCAAGTTTCATCGCCAGACCGAACAAGGGGTCATCACGCAGGCCGAGTTCATCGAGCACTTCGTGGCAGGTTTCACGCATCAGCTTGGCGCGCGGATCGTAGTTCTTGTAGACCCGGTGACCAAAGCCCATCAGGCGCGTGGACGAATTCGGGTCTTTCACCTCATCGATGAACTCGCCGATTTTCTCCATGCCGCCACGTTCCTGGATCTCGGCCAGCATCTTCAGGCAGGCTTCATTGGCGCCACCATGAGCCGGACCCCACAGCGTGGCAATACCAGCGGCAATACAGGCAAACGGGTTGGCGCCTGATGAACCGGCCAGCCGCACCGTCGAGGTGGAGGCGTTCTGCTCATGATCGGCGTGCAGAATCAGGATCCGGTCGAGCGCTTTTTCCAGTACCGGGTTGGGCACGTAGTCTTCGCAAGGCGTGCCGAACATCTGATGCAGGATATTGCCCGAGTACGACAGGCTGTTGCGCGGGTACATGAAGGGCTGACCCGTCGAGTACTTGTAAGCCATCGCGGTCAGGGTCGGCATTTTGGCAATCAGGCGAATAGCCGACACAAACCGGTGTTCCGGGTTATTGATGTCGAGCGAGTCATGATAGAACGCCGACAACGCGCCGACCACGCCCACCAGGATAGCCATCGGATGGGCATCGCGGCGGAAACCGGCAAAAAAGCGGTTCATCTGCTCGTGCACCATCGTGTGATGGGTCACCCGATACTCGAAGTCATCCTTCTCATTCTGGTTCGGCAGCTCACCATTGAGCAGCAGATAGCAGGTTTCGATGAAGTCGCAGTTCTCGGCGAGTTGCTCGATCGGGTAGCCACGATAGAGCAGCTCACCCTTGTCACCGTCGATGTAGGTAATTTTGGATTCGCAGGCTGCGGTGGCCATGAACCCCGGGTCGAACGTGAACTTACCCGTTGCTGCATAGAGCTTACGAATATCGATCACGTCAGGCCCGATGGTGCCCTGATGAATCGGGAAATCAACGCTTTCGGTACCGTCGGAAAAACTGAGGGTCGCTTTGTGTTCGGTGGTCATGAAACCATCCCCTTATCGTCAAAGTGATGCATGGCAATGCTTGCAGGACTGCTGCTTACTCACGCGCACCAAAGCGCCCTGTCGGTATGGCCGGCACGGCGCCGCTTGTTACGCGGCATCGGTTAAAAAGCGAAATCAAATGCCCGGAATGCTGCAGGCACTGACAGATCCGGCCCTAGGCGGCCCGGATCATCTGGAGCACGCGCTTGACCTGCGGCGTATCAATCGCCGAATCAAGCTCCCTGCGGGAAAGAATTAAATCCAGTAACTCGTTATCGGTCAAGTCAAGAAGCAGATCGTAGCCGGCTACATCATCATCTGATAACGAGACCTCATGCTGATCAAGGAATCGGGTCAGCACAAGGTCATTTTCAAGTAACCCACGGCGCGAACGCCACCGCAACCGGCGTCGCTGGACGACCGGTAGAGCGCTTTCAGGCTGCGGGTTGCCAATATCGGACATGTTTCAGACGGCCCGGCGGACCATCAACTCCTTGATCTTGCCGATAGCGCGAGTCGGATTCAAACCCTTCGGGCAGACATCGACGCAATTCATGATGGTATGGCACCGGAACAGCCGATACGGGTCTTCCAGATCGTCAAGGCGCTCATTGGTGGCCTGGTCGCGACTGTCGGCAATGAACCGATAGGCTTGCAGCAAACCGGCCGGGCCAACGAACTTGTCCGGATTCCACCAGAACGACGGGCACGATGTCGAGCAGCATGCGCACAGAATGCACTCGTACAGGCCATTGAGCTCGTCGCGGTCTTCGGGGCTCTGCAAACGCTCTTTTTCGGGCGGCGGCGTATCGTTGATCAGGAACGGCTTGATCGAATGATACTGATTGAAGAACTGCGTCATGTCGACGATCAGATCGCGAATCACCGGCAGACCCGGCAACGGCTTGAGCACAACCGGCTCCTGCAGCTCGCGCAGGTTGGTGGTGCAGGCAAGACCGTTCTTGCCGTTGATGTTCATCGCGTCCGAGCCGCACACGCCTTCACGGCATGAACGACGCCAGGCCAGCGAATCATCGTTGTCCAGCTTGATCCGGAACAATGCATCGAGCAGCATCTTGTCGGTCGGCATCAGCTCAACCGTCAGCTCTTGCATGTACGGCTTGCTGTCCTTGTCCGGATCGTAGCGATAGATCGAAAAGCGCATCGTACGCGTCGTCGCAGCGGATACCGTGCTGACCGGGGCTTCTACTACAGCATTCATATTTGATTACTCCTGCGAAATCTCGAGCGGACCGGGTCGAACCTGAAAGGCTCGGACCGGCCCGGAAGGCGCGTCAGAACGTGCGGGCTTTGGGCTCGAAAGAATCAACGGTCAAGGGCTTGCGCTTGACGGGTTTATACGCCAGCCGGTTACCTTCGGAATACCAGAGCGAATGGCTCATCCAATCGACGTCGTTGCGATCGGGGTAGTCCTTGTGGGCATGGGCACCACGACTTTCGGTGCGCGCCTCGGCCGAAGTGATGGTCGCCTTGGCGGTCTCGATCATGTTGTCCAGCTCGAGCGCTTCGATGCGGGCGGTGTTGAACACCTGCGATTTGTCGGCCATGTGAATATTGGCAACTCGCGCGTCGAGTTCAAGAATCTTCTTCTTGCCTTCGCTGAGCAACTCGGACGAACGGAACACGCCGCAGTGCGCCTGCATGGTTTTGCGAATGTCGTTGCCGACGTCTTGCGTACGCTCACCGCTGCTGGTGCCATCCAGATAGGCCAGGCGTGCCAGGGTTTTGTCACCGGCATCAGCAGGCAGACGCTTGTGGCTGCCTTGCTTCAAGCCGTGCTCGACAATGTGGTTACCGGCGGCGCGGCCAAACACGAGCAGATCGAGCAACGAGTTGGTGCCCAGACGGTTGGCACCGTGCACGGATACGCAGGCACATTCGCCGATCGCGTACAAGCCGTTGATGACGCTGGAGTCGTTGCCGTCGCGCTGCTCGACAACCTGACCATAGATGTTGGTCGGAATGCCACCCATCTGATAGTGAATGGTCGGCACGACCGGAATCGGATCCTTGATCGGATCGACGTTGGCAAACTTGATGGCGATTTCACGAATCGACGGCAGCCGCTTCATGATGGTGTCGGCGCCGAGGTGGTCGAGCTTGAGCAACACATGATCGGCGTCAGGACCGCAACCGCGACCTTCCTTGATTTCCTGATCCATCGAGCGCGAGACGAAGTCGCGCGGCGCCAGATCCTTCAGCGTGGGCGCATAGCGCTCCATGAAACGCTCGCCTTTGCTGTTGAGCAGGATGCCGCCTTCGCCACGCACACCTTCGGTGACGAGGACGCCGGCACCAGCCACCCCGGTGGGGTGAAACTGCCAGAACTCCATGTCTTCCAGCGCCACTCCGGCACGAGCCGCCATGCCCATGCCGTCGCCGGTATTGATGAAGGCATTGGTCGACGCGGCCCAGATACGGCCGGCACCACCAGTGGCCATCACGGCAACCTTGGATTCGAGGATCATCACCTCGCCGGTTTCCATCTCGAGCGCCACGACGCCACAAACGTCACCTTCTTCGTCGCGAATCAGGTCGAGCGCCATCCATTCAACAAAGAACTGAGTACGGGCGCTGACATTGCGCTGATAGAGCGTGTGCAACAAGGCGTGACCGGTACGGTCGGCCGCCGCGCAAGCGCGTTGCACAGGCTTTTCGCCGAAGTTGGCCGTGTGGCCGCCAAACGGACGCTGATAGATGGTGCCGTCTTCGTTACGGTCGAACGGCATGCCGAAATGCTCAAGTTCGTAAACGACCTTGGGCGCTTCGCGGCACATGAATTCGATGGCATCCTGGTCGCCGAGGTAGTCCGATCCCTTGATCGTATCGAACATGTGCCAGTACCAGTTGTCTTCACTCATGTTGCCCAGCGAAGCACCGATACCGCCCTGGGCGGCAACCGTATGCGAACGGGTCGGGAACACTTTGGACAACACAGCTACGTTGTAGCCGGCTTCGGCCAGTTGCAGCGAGCAACGCATGCCTGATCCGCCCGCACCAACGATGACCGCATCGTATTTGCGCCGCGGCAGGTTATTGGCCAGATGGTTGAGAACGTCTGCCATCTAAACTCTCCAGAGAATCGTGACCGCCCAGACTGCATAGCCGATCAAGGTAATGATGGTGGCCACCTGCAGCGTCAGTCGCATCCAGGTTGGCTTGATGTAATCCATAAAGATGTCGCGCACGCCGATCCAGGCATGCCAGGCCAGCGCCAGCACGGCCATCAAGGTCAGCACCTTGATCCAGCCGGAGGCGAACAATGCCGACCAGCCCGCAAAATCGAGGTCGGGCGTACCGGCCCAGACAAAGAACAACACAAGGGCGTACACGGCAATGACGATGCCGGTAATACGCTGGGCGAGCCAGTCACTGGCGCCGTAGTGAGCGCCGGTCACGATACGTTGAGTGGTCATTAAAACGCTCCGAACAATTTGGCGCCGGCAATCAGGGTCAGCACGGCACTCACGCCGAATGCCACCTTGGCGGAGAAATGCGCTTGCTCTTTCTCGACGCCAACGTGCAGATCGATGATCAGGTAACGAATGCCTGCACACAAATGGTGCATGAAGGCCCAGATCAGCACCAACAGCACCAGCTTGATGAAGAAACCACTGGCCAGGCTCTCGAAGGCGGCGTAGCCCTCAGCCGAAGACAGGCTCAGCTGCAGCAGATACAAGGCCAAAGGGATGCCAACCAGGAAGAGCAGCGCACCACTTGCACGATGCAAAATGGACAGAATGCCGGCCAGAGGCAGCCGGTATTGCATGAGATCGCTCAACCCCAGGTTGGTATAGACAGGGCGCGCGCGTCTGGTGCGCCCTGCCGTGGCAGTTCCGCTCGTTTCCGGCATTCTTACCTCACGTTTGAGTTAGTGTTTATGGTGAGGTGCTCAAACAGGCCTGCTGGTCCCAATTCGGAATCAAGTTTCAAATTGGAATCAGGTCCCCACTCGGAATTAGGCCGACCATCTGCACCACATCGCGTATTTTGACTGATTTTTCTGCAACGCACCAACCGACGGGCCGACCCCGCGGTTTCGGCTGGCGCGCAATTGTGCTGCCTAGCGCAATTCGCTCAGATAATGATGGCGGTCAGTTCGATACAAACCGCGCCGCAATTCGACCGGTTCACCTTCATAAGTTTCAGACACCCGTTCAACGCTCAACAAGGGCTCGCCGACCGTCATGGCAAGAATTTCAGCGGCCTGTGCATCAGCCAGACACGCCGTGACCCGTTCTTTTCCCTGCAACATGCGGGTGCCAAACTCAGCTTCGAACAACACGTAAAGCGGACCGTCATGCGCATCGAGCATTTCAGCACTCAGCCCTCGAAAACGCGTACCGGGCAACCAGATATCGTCGAGCACCGTTGGCACGCCTTCGAAATCGAGCACCCGGCGCACATGGACAACCATCTCGGCGGCCCGGACCGAAAACACCCGGGCAACATCTTGCGGCGCCCGCAAACGCCGGCACGACAGTATTCGGCTGGCAAACCGTGGCACCTGATCGGCAGGGTCACGTAGCCGCAAGAAGCGAAACTGCGAGCGAGGCTCACGGTGGGTCTGGACAAAAGTACCTCGTCCCTGCCGGCGCTGCAGAATATTTTCCGCCACCAGCAAGTCGATAGCCTTGCGCACCGTGCCCGAACTGACCCGGTACTGCCGGGCGAGCGCCTGCTCGGTCGGAATCATCTGACCAGGAGCCCATTGCCCGGACTGGAGCTGGCGCGTCAGCAGCCCGTAGATCTGCCGATAAAGCGGGTCAAAGCGAGGCCCGCCCGCGGCTCCAGACTCATCGACCAAGGCAGGGTCGCTCTGGGTAAATCCACGCATGATTTCAAGCCTTCCGTTCAGCCTGCAGTAAGCGGTATCTTATATCTTCTATAAGACATATCAATTGATTGACAAGCGTACCGACGAAAACTAGACTCGGCTGCGCCGAATATCGCGGCCAGCCATAGCAGCAAGCGTCGAGAGCTTCCGCTTGCCCGGCCAGCACGGCAACCGATCCATCATCCTGACAAGAGGACTACCCATGAGCAAACCCGCGATGCGTGTCGCAGTGACCGGCGCTGCCGGCCAAATCGGCTACAGCCTGCTATTCAGAATTGCCAACGGCGACATGCTTGGCCGTGACCAGCCGATCATCCTGCAACTGCTCGACATTCCGCAAGCCATGGATGCCGTGCGCGGCGTGGTCATGGAACTCGACGACTGCGCCTTCCCGCTGCTGCAAGACGTGGTTGTTACCGACGACCCGAAAGTAGCGTTCAAAGATGCCGATTGCGCGCTGCTGGTTGGTGCCCGCCCCCGTGGCAAAGGCATGGAGCGCAAAGATCTGCTGGAAGCCAATGGCGCGATCTTCACCGTGCAAGGCCAGGCCCTGAATGAAGTCGCCAAGCGCGATTGCAAAATTCTCGTGGTCGGCAATCCGGCCAACACCAACGCCCTGATCGCCATGAAGTCGGCGCCCGATCTGCCCAAGGCCAACTTCACCGCAATGCTGCGTCTTGATCACAACCGCGCGCTGTCGCAACTGGCCGCCAAGGCTGAGTGCGCCGTCGATTCGATCGAGAAACTGGTCGTCTGGGGCAACCATTCCCCGACCATGTATCCCGACTACCGTTTCGCCACCACCGGCGGCAAGTCGCTGGCCAAACTGATCGGTGACGAAGCCTGGAATCGCGACACCTTCATCCCCACCGTCGGCAAACGCGGCGGCGCCATCATCGAAGCGCGTGGCCTGTCCTCGGCAGCTTCGGCGGCCAACGCTGCCATCGATCACATGCATGACTGGGTGCTCGGCACCAATGGCAAATGGGTCACGATGGGCTTTGCGTCAAACGGCCAGTACGGAATTCCGGAAGACATCATCTACGGCTTCCCGGTCACCTGCGCCGATGGCAAATACACGCTGGTAGAAGGTCTGGAAATTGACCAGTACTCGCGCGAAATGATGGACAAGACGCTCAAGGAACTGACCGAAGAGCGCGACGGCATTGCTCACCTGCTGAAGTGAGCCCCGGCCGGTGACGGCCGGCTCGTCCGGCCGCTACCGGCGCCGCCGCCTGCCGCATCAACAGTGACAGGCGGCCTCTGATTCCTTTTATTGGAGCGCTGATGAAGCAACCACAAAGCGCCGGACGTCGATTCCGGGACGCACTCAAAGAAGAGACCCCGCTGCAAATTCCGGGCGCCATCAATGCCAACCACGCCTTGCTGGCCAAGCACCAGGGCTTCAAGGCCATTTACTTGTCCGGCGGCGGCGTTGCGGCCGGCTCACTTGGCATGCCCGACCTCGGCATCAGCGGCCTGGAAGATGTGCTGATTGATGTCCGCCGCATCACCGATGTCTGCGACCTGCCCCTGCTGATTGACGTCGATACCGGCTTCGGCTCGTCGGCCTTCAACGTCGCTCGCACCACGCGTTCGGTGATCAAGGCTGGCGCTGCCGCGATGCACATCGAAGACCAGGTTGGCACCAAACGTTGCGGCCATCGCCCCAACAAGGAAATTGTCAGCGTTCAGGAAATGACCGACCGCATCAAGGCGGCCGTTGATGCCCGTACCGACGACGACTTTTTCATCATGGCCCGTACCGACGCGCTGGCCTCCGAAGGCCTGGACGCAGCACTGGCACGTGCGCAAGCCTTTGCCGAAGCGGGCGCCGACGGCATCTTTGCAGAAGCCGTGACGGAGCTCGACCAGTACAAGGCCTTTGCCAGCCAACTCAATGTGCCGATTCTGGCCAACATTACCGAGTTCGGCCAGACGCCGTTGTTCACGCTCGAGGAACTGGCCGGTGTTGATGTCGACATCGTGCTGTATCCGTTGTCGGCTTTCCGTGCCATGAACAAGGCTGCCGAAAACGTCTATGCCCGCTTGCGCGCCGACGGCACGCAACAGGCAGTGCTCGACACGATGCAGACCCGCAAGGAACTTTACGACTCCATCGGCTACTGGGATTACGAGAACAAACTCGACGAGTTGTTCGCTGCAAAAAAATAGTCTGTCCTGGTTCCGGCTTTCCTGAACCAGACCAAGCGACAAGGAGAAAATACATTGGCTACCAAAGCATCTGCGGCCAAAAAGAAATCCGCAGCCCCTGAAAAAACCGAAGCACCAGCCTTTAAACCGAAGAAATCGGTAGCGCTATCAGGCGTGCCGGCCGGCAACACCGCGCTGTGTACCGTTGGCAAACAAGGCAATGATCTGCACTACCGTGGCTACGACATCCTCGACTTCGCCGAGTCGGCGTTGTTTGAAGAAATCGCTTACCTGCTGGTGCATGGCAAAGCCCCCAACAAGGCTGAACTGAGCGCCTACCAGGCCCGCCTGCAATCGATGCGCGGCCTGCCCGCCCAGGTGCTGGCCGCGCTGGAAACCCTGCCCGCCGCCGCGCACCCGATGGATGTTATGCGTACCGGTGTCTCGGCGCTGGGTTGCCATCTGCCCGAACCCCATGACCACAACCCCGCCGACGCCCGCAACATCGCCGACAAGCTGATGGCTTGCCTGGGCTCGATGCTGTTGTACTGGTATCAGTACAGCAACAACGGTCGGCGCATCGACGTTGAAACCGATGATGAATCGATCGGCGGCCACTTCCTGCACTTGTTGCACGGCAAGAAGCCCTCGGACGAATGGGTTCGGGCCATGCATACCTCGCTGATTCTGTACGCAGAGCACGAGTACAACGCGTCCACGTTTGCCAGCCGGGTCATCGCCGGCACCGGCAGCGACATGTACTCGGCCATCACCGGTGGCATTGGCGCCCTGCGCGGCCCCAAGCACGGCGGTGCCAACGAGTTTGCCTTTGAAGTGCAGAAGCGCTATGCCGACGCCGACGAAGCCGAGGCCGATATTCGCCAGCGCATCGAGAGCAAGGAAGTGATCATCGGCTTTGGTCACCCCGTCTACACGATCAGCGACCCGCGGAACAAGGTGATCAAATCGGTGGCCAAATCGCTGTCGAAGTCGGCTGGCGACATGAAGATGTTCGACATCGCAGAGCGGATCGAAGCGACGATGTGGGACGCGAAAAACATGTTCCCCAACCTCGATTGGTTCAGTGCGGTCAGCTATCACATGATGGGTGTACCGACCGCCATGTTTACGCCGCTGTTCGTGATTGCGCGCACCTCCGGCTGGGCGGCTCACGTGATCGAACAACGCCAGGACAACAAGATCATCCGGCCCAGCGCCAACTATGTCGGCCCGGAAAATCTCAAGTGGTCGCCGCTGGCCAAACGCAAGTAATGCGGTTGCCCGCCAGACGGCGGGCTGCGCACCCTCTTCCAATCTTTCAGATTCAATCGTCAGGAAATGCAATCCATGAGCAGTCATATCTCGAATGTGCGACCCAAACCGGACAAAGTGCTGGTCGATATCGTCAAGTACGTGCAGAAATACAAAGTCACCAGCAAGGTGGCCTATGACACCGCACGCAACTGCCTGATCGACACCCTCGGCTGCGGCCTTGAGGCGCTCGAGTATCCCGCATGCACCAAGCTGATGGGACCGATCGTGCCGGGCACCGTTGTCCCCAATGGCGCGCGCGTGCCGGGCACCCAGTTCCAGCTCGACCCGGTTCAGGCCGCCTTCAATATCGGCGCCATGATTCGCTGGCTCGACTTCAACGACACCTGGCTGGCTGCCGAATGGGGCCACCCCTCCGACAACCTGGGCGGCATCCTGGCAACCGCCGACTGGTTGTCGCGCACCGCTGTGGCTACGGGCAAGCCGCCCCTGACGATGAAAGACGTGCTCACCGCCATGATCAAGGCGCACGAAATTCAGGGTTGTATCGCCCTCGAGAACTCGTTCAACCGAGTCGGTCTGGATCACGTGGTGCTGGTCAAGGTTGCCTCCACCGCCGTGGTTGCCGAACTGCTCGGCCTGACCTACGACGAGACCATCAATGCGGTTTCGCTGGCCTGGGTTGACGGCCAGTCGCTGCGTACCTACCGGCACGCGCCGAACACCGGCTCACGCAAGAGCTGGGCCGCTGGCGACGCAACCAGCCGCGCCGTGCGCCTGGCGCTGATAGCCAAGACCGGCGAGATGGGTTATCCGTCGGTGCTGTCGGCCAAGGGCTGGGGCTTTTACGACGTGTTGTTCAAGGGCAAGCCGTTTGAATTCCAGCGCCCGTACGGCAGCTACGTGATGGAAAACGTGTTGTTCAAGATTTCCTTCCCGGCCGAGTTCCACTCGCAAACCGCGGTCGAGTGCGCGATGACCTTGCATGCCAAGCTGGCCAAGGACGGTCGCTCGACCGACGACATCAAGAAGATCACGATCCGCACGCACGAAGCCTGCATCCGCATCATCGACAAGAAAGGCCCGCTGAACAATCCGGCCGATCGGGACCATTGCATTCAGTACATGGTTGCGGTGCCGCTGCTGTTTGGCCGCCTGACTGCCGAAGACTACGAAGACAGCGTGGCCAACGATCCGCGCATCGACACGCTGCGTGACAAGATCGTCTGCGTCGAAGATGAAGGCTTCACCAAGGACTACCACGACCCGGCCAAGCGCTCGATCGCCAATGCGCTTACCGTCGAGTTCAAGGACGGCACGAAACTGAAGGAAGTGGTCTGCGAATACCCGATCGGCCACAAGCGTCGGCGCAAGGAAGGCATCCCCGTTCTTGAGGATAAATTCCGCACGAACCTGGCCCGCCGCTTTCCCGCAAAGCAACAGCAGGCAATTCTCGATGTGTCACTGAACCAGCGTAAGCTAGAGGCCATGCCGGTTCACGAGTACGTGGACCTGTACATGATCTGAGCCAGTAACATCACGCCGGGAGTGAACATGAAAAAGAACCCTTTCAAGACCCACAAATCGTTTCAACTGCCATCAGGCAAAACGGGCCACTTCCACTCACTCCCGGCGCTGGCCAAGCAGTTCCCGAGTGTCAAGCGCTTGCCGGTTTCGATGCGCATCGTGCTCGAATCGGTACTGCGCAACTGCGACGGCTTGCGCGTCAAGCCTGAGCATGTCGAGTCGCTGGCGCAGTGGAAACCACGCGCCAAGCGGACCGAAGAAATTCCTTTCATGGTGTCGCGGGTGGTCCTGCAGGACTTCACCGGCGTCCCTTTGCTGGCCGACCTGGCCGCAATGCGCAGCGTGGCGCAGCGATCCGGCGCCAAGCCGGCAAAAATCGAGCCCATGGTGCCGGTCGATCTGGTGGTCGATCACTCCGTGATGATCGATTACTTCGGCACCCCGGACGCGCTCGACCTGAACATGAAGGTCGAGTTCAAGCGCAACAAAGAGCGCTACGAGTTCATTAAATGGGGCATGCAGGCCTTTGACACCTTTGGTGTGGTGCCGCCCGGCTTTGGCATCGTCCACCAGATCAATCTCGAACACCTCGCCCGTGGCGTCCATATCGACGCCGACGACATTTATTTCCCGGACACGCTGGTCGGCACCGACAGCCACACGACGATGATCAACGGCATCGGCGTGGTCGGCTGGGGCGTGGGCGGCATCGAGGCCGAGGCCGCGATGCTCGGTCAGCCGGTCTACATGCTTACCCCCGATGTCATTGGCGTCAACCTGAGCGGCCAGCTGCGCGAAGGTGTCACCGCCACCGATCTGGTTCTGACCATCACCGAAATGCTGCGCCGCGAGAAAGTGGTCGGCAAGTTCGTCGAGTTCTACGGCGAAGGCACCGCTTCCCTGTCGCTGCCCGACCGGGCCACCATTGCCAACATGGCCCCCGAGTACGGCGCCACGATGGGCTTTTTCCCGGTCGATGAGAAAACCATCGAATACTTCCGCGGCACCGGCCGCACGCCTGCGCAAATCGAGGCCTTCGAGGCCTACTTCCGGGCCCAGAACATGTTTGGCGTGCCCATGCCGGGCGAGATCGATTACACGCGCGAACTGACTCTCGACCTGACCGATGTAACCCCGTCGCTGGCCGGCCCGAAGCGCCCGCAAGACCGCGTCGATCTGGCCGACATGAAGGCCAATTTCATTGAATTGTTCAGCGCCGACCCCAAGGCCAACGGCTTCAATCAGCCGGCCGCCAATCTGGACAAGACCTACCGCACTGAAAGCGGCGAAGAGATCCGCCACGGCGATGTGCTGATTGCCGCCATCACCTCGTGCACCAATACCTCCAATCCGGGGGTGTTGCTGGCCGCGGGCCTGATGGCCCGCAAGGCCGTCGAGGCCGGCATGACGATCAAGCCAATCATCAAGACCTCACTGGCCCCTGGTTCACGGGTCGTCACCGAATACCTGAAAGAAACCGGCTTGTTGCCATACCTGGAAAAACTCGGTTTCGATGTCGCCGCCTATGGTTGCACCACGTGCATCGGGAATGCGGGCGACCTGACCCCCGAACTGAACAAGCTGATCAACGACAACGACCTGATCTGCGCGTCGGTGCTGTCGGGCAATCGCAACTTCGAAGCCCGCATCCATCCCAATATCAAGGCCAACTTCCTGGCCTCACCGCCACTGGTACTCGCCTTTGCGCTGGCCGGCCGGGTCACGATCGACCTGATGAACGAGCCGCTGGGCAAAGGCGCCAATGGCAAGGACATCTGGCTGGGCGACATCTGGCCTTCAAGTCAGGAAATCCATGACTTGCTCAAGTTCGCGATGAACCCGAAGGTCTTTCGGGACAACTACAGCCGCATCAAATCCGATCCGGGTGAACTCTGGAACTCGATTGAAGGCGTCTCGGGGGATGTCTACAACTGGCCCGACTCCAGCTATATTGCCGAGCCACCGTTTTTTGAAGAGTTTGAACTCACCCCCGGCGAAGCCCCCCCGAGCGTAAAGGACGCCCGCATCCTGGCCTTGTTCGGTGACTCGATCACCACCGACCATATCTCGCCGGCCGGCTCGATTGCCGAGTCATCGCCCGCGGGGCGCTGGCTGCAGGAGCAAGGCATTCGCAAGCCCGACTTCAACAGCTATGGCTCGCGCCGCGGCAATCATGACGTAATGATGCGTGGCACCTTTGCCAACGTACGCATCAAGAACCTGATGCTGCCGCCGCTTGAAGGTGGCTCACGTGAAGAAGGCGGCATGACCTTGTTCCAGCCCTCGGGCGAGCGCATGGCCATCTATGACGCGGCCATGAAGTACATCGACCAGGGCACCGACACCGTAATCTTCGCCGGCGAGGAGTACGGCACCGGTTCATCGCGCGACTGGGCCGCCAAAGGGACGCAGTTGCTTGGCGTCAAAGCCGTGGTGGCGCGCAGCTTTGAGCGCATCCACCGCTCGAATCTGGTCGGCATGGGCGTCTTGCCGCTGCAGTTCGAAGGCGACCAGTCCTGGCAGGCGCTTGGCCTCGATGGCAGCGAAACGGTCGATCTCGACATCCCGCCGGTCCTCAAACCACGGCAATTGCTCAAAATGCATATTGCCAAAGCGGATGGCAGCCAAATCGAGTTGAAATTGCGGTGCCGGATCGACACCGAGGTCGAAGTCGCCTACTACCGCCACGGCGGCATCCTGCCTTATGTTTTGCGAGATTTGCTAGCGGCCTGACCTTATTGAGTGACTTCCGGGGGTTGCACCGGCTGAAATATGTCTCAGATCCTTTCGCTGGTGCCGTTTAACCATCCCGCACTGTTAATGGTTGGTCGGCATCGTTTACACTTGGCTACAAGAACTTTAACGGCCATGTTGTGGCGATATCAAATGCGGACCGCGTGACCCCCGAATCGGAAAAGCAGCCGGCAAACAAGCCGTCGGCATGGCGTCTGATCGGTCGTTTTGCCCTGATTGGCGCCAGTGCCTACCTCGTTTGCCTTCTCGTGCAGACACTCGGCTTCTTCCACCTGGGTGATTTACCCTTGTGGCCGGCAGCCGGCGTCGCCTTTGGCTTTGGCTGGCGTTTCGGGTCGGTCTGGATGCTACCGGCGGCCGTTGGCGTCAGTGTATGGGCCGCTTTTCAGACGCAGGCCCCCGAATTCGTGATCGGTGCAGCACTGATCACGCTGGCCGGGCCGATGGCCTCTCTGTCGACCCTGCGCTGGTTCAATGAATTCAAACCCACCGAATACCGGCTGGAAGCCGCGCTGCGCCTGCTGATCTGCGTCATTCTGATCTCGGCGCCCTTGAACGCGGTGCTGGCAACGCTTGCGCTGAACACCAGCAATGTGTTGCTCGACCTGCATCCCCTGCACTTTTTCATGAGCTGGTGGTTGCTCGACTCGTTGGGAACCTTGCTGCTGGCCCCGGCAATTGTTGCCGCCAAAGTTGGCAAGCAGGCCGAACGCGAGGTCGGGCCGCACTGGCTGGACGGCGGCGCGATAAGTCTGACCGCCATCATCGTGCTGGCCGGCCTGCTCGCCTCAGAGGTTGGCGAACAAGCCTATGCCTACTCGCTGATCATGTTTATTTTGCCAGTGGTTGCCTGGACATCAATCCGTTCGTCCGAACGTATGGTGGCCTTCACGTTGATTGCCTGTGCAACGCTGGTACTGGGCGGGCGATCCATACAACTGGCCTCCGATCACGCCAACGTGCCGCCGATGATCGAGGCGTCGCTGCTGGTCTTCATTTCGATCATCATCTCGGTACTGTTGCAGTCGGTGGCCGCGGACCGGCGCATAGCGCTGAACAGGGTGCGTCAGCAGACGCGCCAGGACATGTCGACCGGCCTGCTCAATGATCGTGGTCTGCTGGCCGAACTCGGCGAGCGCCTGGCAGCCCCCGAACGTCCCGACTACGGCCTCATCGGTCTGCATATCGGCAACTTCGATACGCTCAACGACTTGTGTGGCGCCATCGCGGCTCTGCGCCTGGAGCAATCGGTGGCGGCACTGCTGCTGCGCCAGCCCAGCCGGCAGGTGGCTGCCCGGCTGTCGGCCGGCCGTTATGCATTGCTGGTCGAAGCCGAATCGCTGCCCGATGTGCGTGCCATTGCCCGCGAGATCTACTCCAACCTGAACGGCCAGGTCTTTCGCACCGACAATGGCAGCGTGCGTCTGCAGACCTCGGTGGGGGCCTTGCTGATCGATCGCCATGCCAACACCGACAGTGAAGACTGCCTGGTTTCACTCGCCGATGCGCAGGCCATCGCCGCCAGTGTTCGCGATCCGCAGCTGTTCATCGAGCCGCTGTCGCAGACCATTATTGACGCCCGCCGCGCCCACCAGAACAAGATTGAATACATTCGCGAGTCGATACGCACCAACCGCTTCGAAATTCATGCCCAGCCAATCATTGATGCGGACACGCCACGGGGCAAGGTCGCCTTTGAAATTCTGATCCGACTGATCGAACCGAACGGCACCCTGATTCAGCCGCCCGAGTTTCTGTCTCTGGCGGTGCAGGCGCAGATGACTCCGGCGATGGACCGCGGCGTTATCGAGCGAGTCTTCCAATGGCTGTCCGAGCATCCCGAGGCCTTGGCGCGTACCCACAAGTGCTCAATCAATCTGTCCGGGTTGACCATGAGCGACGGCATGATTGCGTCGTTCATTCGGGAAAAGCGCCAACAGTACGACATCCCGGCCGAAGTCATCGTGTTCGAAATCACCGAAAGCGAGGCGATTCGCAACCCGGGCGCGGCATCAAGACTGGTGGACGAGCTGAAGAGCAATGGCTTCGGCATTGCTCTCGATGACTTTGGCGTCGGCCTGGCCACCTTTGAATACCTGAAGCGGTTCCCGCTCGATTATCTGAAAATTGACGGCTCCTTCATTCGCAACCTGACCAGCAGCCCGATCGATGAAGAGATCGTCATGTCGACGGTCAGAGTGGCCCGGCGTCTCAATATTCAGACCGTCGCCGAGCACGTGCAAACGCAAGACGTCTACGAACTGCTGCAACGTCTGGGCGTAGGACACTTTCAGGGCGAGCACCTCGGCTCGGCCTTGCCAATTGCCGAGTTGTTCGAACACTGGTTTGACGGCACGGCCGATCCGACCGTCAGTACGGGCTCGCGCCCCTACGCATCGACACAGGGCTGACCGGGATACCAGGTTCGCGCTTCCGGTAAGCCCGCCGCCTCACGCGCCGCACACCAGTGCTGCCAGTCGGCCAGATGATCGACATCCCGCTGCATCGTCAGTTCGCACACCTGGGCAGCGCCGGCCCGAGCCACCGTCGTGGCGAAGACGTCCGGCTGACTCCAGCGCATGTCGTTGAATAACTGCGGCGCCGGCGCACGCAATCCGATCAGACAATAGCCGCCATCGGCAGTGGGTGCCAGCACGACCGGGCGCTCGTCCAGCGCCGTCAGCGCCGCATGCAGATCGCGGTGGCGCAGCGTCGGGCAATCACACCCAAGCAAGATGACCCGTTGCGCGCCACGCGCAAAGCTGGCGGCAAATGCAGCCTGCATGCGTTCGCCCAGATCACCACTGGGCTGGCGCCACAGGGTGGCACCGGCATAGGCACTGAACTGACCCAGTTCGGTGTCGGCCAGGCTGCTGCCGGCCGTTGCCGGCGACGCTGAAAAATCGGCGGCAACGGTCAGCCCGCAAACCGCCTCGCGGACGTTCCGCGAACGACGCACCCGGTGCGCCAATCGCAAGCTACGCGCCAGCAAGCGGCGATACACACTCAGCGCAAAGCGCGCATCCGAGTCACCCGCCAGCCGAGTCTTGACGCGACCGGCTTCGGGTTCACGCGCAAAAACGATGATCTCTTCGCGTGCGCCGCCAATGTGATCGACGGTGGCGTCATGCTTGTGCGACGCCTGGATTTTTGCCTTCATGAATGGGT
>CAXBNM010000033.1:0-20604 GCA_963976885.1 uncultured Burkholderiaceae bacterium | reverse complement strand
TGGTCTGCCTGATCGCGACGACGTCAAGGTTGGCGTCATCACCTACAAGATTGCCGCTCACGCCGCTGATCTCGCCAAAGGCCATCCCGGCGCTCAGGCGCGCGATGATGCGTTGTCCAAGGCCCGCTTCGAATTCCGCTGGTCCGATCAGTTCAATCTGTCACTCGACCCGGAAACCGCCGGCAAGTTCCATGACCAGACCTTGCCCAAGGAAGCGCACAAGACCGCGCACTTCTGCTCGATGTGCGGGCCGAAATTCTGCTCGATGAAAATCTCGCAGGATGTGCGTGACTACGCAGCCAAGCTGGGCGAACAGGAGGCCGGCATGGCAACCATGGCGGTCAAGTTCCGTGACCTGGGTGGCAAGCTCTATGTGCGGCCAGAGGACATCGGCAAAGTGAAGGACGCGGCGGCCGAATAAACGGCAGGCGGGCGTGGGGCAAGCAGCGCTGGTTCAATCAGGCTGCTCGCCCTGGGCGTGTTGGACGAGTATCGGCAACAGCGGAAGAGCTTCCGCCGAGCGACGACTGAAGATCGTAGGTGTAACCGACTACCTGTTCAACATCATGAGGATCGAGTGAGCAGTAAAGCGCGTTGGCGGCTTCATTGTCAGGTTCTGTGGCGAGCCAAACCTGCGCGCAACCGGCTTGTCTGGCGATTGCCAGCAGTTCCTTCATCATGGCTCTTCCTGCCCCTTTGCGGCGCTGATTTGCGCATACATCGATCTCATCGACGTATAGCCAGCGACCGCTTGCGTACGGCTTTACTTCGAGTCGGGCAGACGCAATGCCGAGCAATGTTCTGGTTCTATCGACTAATTCATGACAGGCAACAAAAACAGTGCCATCGTGCCGAAGATAGGTTTGCAGCGAGATGATATCGAACGGATGCATCTCATTTGCAGTGTCCCACGATGCCGCGTTGATCTCATCAACGAGTTGCTGAAGGTTGCTGTCGGCGGTGATGGTTTTCGTGACTATCATTGGGCAGCTACTCAGAGACTCCTCAATACTCTTGACAAGGCTGCGCATTGATTGCCGACTTTTCTGGCTGCTGTAACGCGCCTGCACCAAGCCATCATATGGTAGTAGCGTTTGCTGACCGGGTCAGCTGGAGGGTGTACCGTTCGATAATGGCCGAATTCAATGTCTGAATGGTGTTGTTTCCTACTGGTCTGGTTATTTCACCTTCCGGCATGCCTGAATGCCGAGCCGCCACAAGGGCAAACGTGGCTGACAGCGCGCCCGGCTTATCGTGATGAGGAAATAACACCATGGCAGACGAACTGATTTTCTACACCAACCCCATGTCACGCAGCCGCATTGTGCGCTGGATGCTGGAAGAAGTCGGCGCCACTTACCGGACCGAGGTGCTCGACTATGGCACAACGATGAAGGCGGCTGAGTATTTGGCGATCAATCCAATGGGCAAGGTGCCGGCCATTGCGCACGGGTCAACCGTTGTCACCGAATGCGCAGCCATTTGCGCGTATCTGGCGGATGCGTTTCCCGACGCCGGGCTGGCACCGCCGCCGGCGCAGCGTGGTGCGTATTACCGGTGGCTGTTCTTTGCCGCGGGCCCGATCGAGGCGGCGGTTACCAGTCGTGCGCTGGGGCTCGAGCCGCCGGCCGACAAAGCGCGAATGGTCGGCTACGGTAGTTTTGCCGATGTGATGAATACGCTTGAGCAAGCCGTGGCCAGTCATCCGTATATTGCCGGCCCGGGTTTTACCGCCGCCGATGTCTATCTGGGCTCACAGATCGGCTGGGGCCTGCAATTCGGTTCGATGGAAGAGCGGCCGGGGTTTGCCGATTACTGGGCGCGCATTTCTGATCGCGAGGCCTACCGGCGGGCCAACGCGCTCGATGATGCGGCCATGCCAAAAGGCTGAGTGCCGCGGGCAGGCGTCTATTTTGACTTGCTCGCCTGTTTGCTCTGCGTTTCAACCCATCCGGTCATGTCGTCGATCAGCGCGGTTGCCGCTTCATTCAGTGCGGTCACGGCGCTGGCGGCGGCCGGGTCGGCAACGGGGGCATTCTCGGTAAATGTCTTGCGGGCGATCAGTGCGCGTGAGCGTGCGTCAATCAGCGTGGCATGCACGACCAGCCGGGCCAGTTGCGGTTCGACACTGGTGTCGTGATAGATCTCATCCAGAGCCAGATTCAACAGCAGCTCGCCGCGGATGCCAGCCGTGTTGTTGGCCACGGCGCGAAAGTGGTTGCGGGCGGCCAGGCGTCGCTCGATCAGCGTGGCCAGCCGTTTGGGCGGGCGCTCGGTCCAGGCGGCGTACTGGTAGTAGGCGCGGGCGCGATCGCTGCGCGCATAGGCGAGCTGGGTGCTGTCGTAGAACGGGTTCGCATCGACCTGGCCGATTATCAGCGTGTGGTCGATGGTGGGCTTTTCGGTAAGGGCTTCGGTCTCGGCATGTTTGTCGTCGAGCGTAAACCAGCTCACGGCCGGTTGCGAAGCAATGTTCAGCGCGCCGCAGCCGGCCACCGCGAGTGGCAGCAGCAGTGCGGTCAGTCGAGCTGCCAGACTTGGTGTTGCGTTCATTGTCCTCCCTCTCCCGGGCCCAATTGCCCTTTGCCCGGCCCGAGCAATGCCGAGCGTGGATCCTGCAAGCGATCAAGCGTGCGCGACAGAATGTCGACGCCGCTACGGAATTCGCGGGCCGTGGCCTGCAACTCGGATACGCCGACGTCGGCGGCATTGCCGGCACGGTTGGCCAGCGCGCTGGTGTTGGCCTGCATCTGGTTGACGGCCTTGGTGATGTCACGCAGTGCACCGCGCATCTGCGCCAGCGACTTGCGGGCTTCGACGGTCAGTGGTTTGACCTCCTGACCGATCTCGACAAATGAGTCGCCAATCCGGCGGGCGGTATCGCTCAGGTCGGTGGCGGTTTGGGCGAAGCCGGCTACACGCTCGTCCAGCGATGCCGTTGTGGTGCGCAGCGCCAGCAAGATGTCGGTCATTGCCTTGCGGTTGTCGGCCGACAGCAGTGCGTTGATGCTGTCCAGTCCCTGGCGCGCCGATGCGACCAGCGAGCTGGCTGTTTCGGTGATCTCGTCCAGATCGGCGCGGCCTTCGGCGATGACGGGCAGGCCGTCGTCGGCGCTCGGGTCGAGCTCCGGGCCGGGTTCACCGGGGGTGTTCAAGTCGATGCGGGCCAGGCCTGTAACCAGGTTGCGGTTGATGATGGCTTCGGAGTTCGTGCTGACCGGGGTGCGCCGGTCGACCCTGACCTCTACCGAGACCTTGTTGATGTTGTCGCGGTCGATGCCGAAATTTTCGACCCGCCCAACCTTGACGCCGCGCATGTTGACATCGCTGCCAACCTGCAAGCCTTCAAGCGATTGCTTTTCGAAGACGATCAGGTAGCGATGAAAGTCGGAACCCGAGCCTGCGCCCGAAACCCACACCAGAGCAATCGCGAGTGCCAGCATCAGAGCGACGACGAATGCACCGATCATTGTGTAACGGGCTTCAGGTTCCATGGGGCGTACCTTTGTTCGGGTTGATCGCAAGGCGACCGGAAAAATACTCGTGAATCCAGGGGGCATCCACGGCGATGACTTCATCCAGGGTGCCGTCGGCAATGACCGTGCCCTGCCCGAGGACAACGATCCGGTCGACGATGCCCAGCAAGGTGTCCAGGTCGTGGGTGATCATCATGACAGTAATGCCCAGATCGTCACACAGAAAACGCAGCAGCTTGTCGAAGGCGCGGGCGGTGATGGGGTCGAGACCAGCCGTTGGTTCGTCCAGAAACAGCAGTTCGGGTTCCAGCGCCAGTGCGCGCGCCAGTGCGGCGCGCTTTTTCATGCCACCGGACAGTTCACTGGGCATGCGGCCACCGACCTCGGGCGTCAGACCGGCTTGCAGTAAACGCAGATTGACCAGCGGCCAGAGCAGATCATCGGGAATGTCGGCATGCTCGCGCAACGGCGTGGCGACATTCTGGGCCACGCTCAGTGACGAGAACAATGCACCCTCCTGATACATCATGCCAAAGCGGCGCTGCACGGCTGCGACCTGTTCCTGCGGATCATTCCAGATGTCGGTGCCGAGCATGCGAATGTTGCCCGCGCTGGGGCGCAACAAGCCGATGATTTCGCGCAGCAGCACCGATTTGCCGGTGCCGCTGCCACCAATGAGCGCGATCAGTTCACCGGGAGCAATGGCAAGATCGACACCGCGGTGGATGTGGTTGCTGCCAAAGCGGGTGTGAACGTCGTCGAGTTGCAGAACAGGGGAAGTCATCGAGTTTGCCTTGCCTACCAGCCGATGGATTGGAAGACGATGGCAAACACCGCATCAAGCAACACGACCGCCACGATGCACTGGACCACAGTGGCCGTGGTGTTCAGGCCGATCGAGCGGGTGTCGCGCAGCACACTCATGCCCATCGCACAGCCGATGATGGCAATCACCAGTGCAAACACCGGCGCCTTGAACAAGCCGATCAGGTAGTGACGAATCGACAGCGCCGAGCGCATCCGCTCGAAAAAGGTGTCCGGTGTGATGCCGAGCATCAGATCGCAGACCATGGCCGCACCGGCAAGCGCCATGATGCTGCCCACAAAGACCAGCAGCGGCAGCGCAATCATCAGCGCCAGTACCCGTGGCAGCAACAACACCTGTTCGGCCGACAGACCGAGCGTGCGGATGGCATCGGTTTCTTCGGTCAGTTTCATGGTGCCCAGTTGCGCGGTGAACGAGGCCCCGGAGCGACCCGCCACCACGGTGGCGACCAGCAAGGGAGCAAATTCACGAACCGTGCCCAGGGCGACGCCGTCGACGACATAAATGTTGGCGCCGTATTGCTCGGCCTGCATGCCCAGCAGATAGGCCATGACCGCGCCAATCAGAAACATCACCAGCGAGATGACCGGGATGGCACTCAGACCGGTGCTTTGCAATTGCACGAACAGCTCGCGAGTACGCAGCAGGCTCGGCTTGCGCAAGACCGCGCCGAGCGCAACAGTGGCCAGGCCCAGATAGCTCAGGTGTGAGAGCAAGCGTTGCCAGCCGCTGACGGTTGCGCGACCCAGCCACGCCAGTCCGGTGGACGCGGGCGGCGGCGCATCGGCGGTGATGTTGTCCAGCTGGCCCATGACGCCACTGATGATGCGGTGGTGGCTTTCGCTGAAACCGGCCAGCGGCAGTGTGGCCGCCGCCAGACCCGCGCTTTGCAGTCGCCGGCCGAGCAACAATGCGGCCGCGGTGTCGATGGATTGCAGACCCGAGCCGTCGAGTCGCACGATCGTGCCTGACGCCTTCAGTGTTTTCTGCAAACTCCGGTCGAGCGAGGGCAGCAGCGGCAGGCGCCAATCTCCGTACAGGCGTAGTGTCGGCATGCGAGCATCGTCGCCGATTTCGCATGCCTGTTGTTGGTTGTTTGCTGTCGCCTGATTATCTGGAGCCGCCAACCGATTCGCCCTGACTCGAAACGGTCATTCTAGCTGTTGGCGGCGAGGTTTGTGCATCACCGCGCCGATGGTATGGCGGCTCTGTTTCAGGAGGGATACAGCTTTGCGTTCAGGCTCGTGACCGAAGGTACTCGGCTGTCGCAGCCATTCTGGATGCCATGGGAGTCAGCCGGGCGCGACGTCAGGGAGTGGGCCGAGGCGGTGCTGGGCAGACGGGCCAGTGTGATCAGCAGCTCACGCACCGAGTGATGATTGCTTTTGGCAAGAATGGATTTTACTTGTGTGCGTACCGTGGATTCCTGAGTGGCCAGTTCATCGGCGATGGCGGCGGGCGCCAGCCCCTGAGTGATCTTGTCCATGACCACGGTCTCACGGGGAGTCAGGCCAATGAGACTGGCAAAACAGGTAACGGTTCTGGACGGGCACAGCCGATTGTGCGGCAAACGGATGGCGACCAGTTCACTGCGCTCAGAGGGCACGATTGCAACGTAGGAGTTTCCTGCGCCATGGGGCAGTTTGAACAGACTGCCTTTGCCTGTGTGCAGCACCTGTCTGAGCGTGCGCAACCATTCGGTACGCAGGCTGGGAACCAACGGCATCAGCGCGCCATTTTGTACGGTGAGGGTTTCTTGTGCCGCCAGCGCCTGCTCGAAGCGCTGACTGATTGTCAGAACCTGGCCGTCGCGATTGACCAGAGAGCTGATCGGTTCGGTTTCAGATTGCTGATGAGGGTCCAGGCTTGGTATGCCTGGATTGCATGTTATTTGTGGTTGGGCGTTGCTTGTTGTGGTTGCGCCTGATTGAGAGCTCAGCATTTTTCTTCCTCCGTCATTGCAGGCATGCGGCTCCGTTGGTTACCGAGGCTTTTGCCTGATTTTCAGATTAGACGGGCGCTCGTTCGCTGCCCATCCCCCCTAGGGGGGATCGCGTGGAAATAAGGCGGGCGCGAGCTGCGCAGCTAACCTGATCAAGTCAGCTCGATGCGAAGTTGAAGTCTTGTGCATCAGGCTGCGGATCTGAGTTTTGATGGTGTCGATCGATACGTGGCGAGCCGTCGCAATTTGCCGGTTCGACCATCCGTCGACGATATGCTGACAAATTGCCGCTTCGGCAGCGCTGAGTTTGTAGATTTGGCTGATCCGCGATGTCGACAATGGCGGCGGTATCGATGGGTCGATGATCGCAATCATCGCGCCGCAGAATTGATCGACTGTTTCAACAGAAGTGTCGCGCAAGGGCATCACATCGATGCTTATCGGATGTTGTCCGACCGATCGGTCAATCAGTAAAGAGGTGCGCTGCGCGTCGCGCTGATCGCCTGTCGTGAAACAGGCCTGGTGCACGGCTTGTGCCAATGCTGCATGGTTGATGCTGGTCAGCCGGTTGGTGCTGTCCTTGCGCAAGCCATTGTTAAGAGCAAGTATGCGTCTGGCTTCGCGGTTGCTCTCCAGTACGGTCAGGTCTGCTTGGACGATGCACACGCCAAAGGGCAGGGTGTTCAGCGCACTGAGCAAGGCGCGGCGCTGTTGCTGAAGACGACGCACGGGCTGCTGTGGCACTGACAACCATTTGGGCGACTCGGCGGTCCAGTGAATCCGCAGGTAGTTCGCAACCGTTGCCTGGTCGACGGGGGGGCTGGCGCTGCCTGATGGCGCGCGCGCTGACAACCCGGCGGTGCGCAGATCGATGCCTGCTGCAGTCGGGCCTGTTTGGCGCGGGGCCACACTCACGTCTACATCGTTGCTGGAGATGCCGGCACCTTGCTGGTTGGTGCACCGCTTGCCGGGCTCCGTATCGGCTTTGTTGTTGGCGTTGATGCTATGAGGCACGCTGGTCATCGGGTTCCTGAGTCGATACGGCGTGTTGTCGGCATAGGGGGCCGAGGGCAAATTTTGATTAGACAGTGTAAATCGAGCGTTGCCTGTTTCCTATAGCCGTATCGGGCGAAGCGAGCCCATTCCTGACGGGTTTAGGTGGCCGAGTCGAACATTTTTCTCAGATCGACGGTCGAATGGCTGCCAATCTTGTCGCCATGTTCATCGAGCCAGCGTAGCGCTGCGTCCTGGCCCGCATCATGGAGCAGTTGCAGGAATGCCGGTTCGGCATTCAGTTTCGAGGAGGCGCCCAGCGGATTCAGAACGGCCTGGTTTTCGATCACGTGCAGGTAGATGCGCCGGTAGTCGGCACCGAGATCGTGACCTTTTTCAATCAGTCGGGTGATCAGACTGATGGCGCGGTATTCCTTGAGCAATGAGCCATTGAAAGTGATCTCATTCATCCGGTTGATGATTTCATAACTGGTGCGCGGTGTTTGCAGGCGTTCGATGGGGTTGATCTGCACGACCACGATGTCCGGCGACTGGCAGCCCTTGAAAAACGGAAACAGCGCCGGGTTACCCGTATAGCCGCCATCCCAGTACGGCACCCCGTCGATTTCAACGGCCTGATAAAGCATTGGCAGACAGGCCGAGGCCATGACCATGTCGGCAGTCATTGTCGAGCCTTTGAAAACCTTGATCTTGCCGGTGTGTACATTGGTGGCCGACACAAAAAGCTTGATCGCCGTGCACTGGCGCACGCGCTCGAAGTCGATCATCGTTTCGAGCAGATCGCGCAGCGGATTCAGGTTCAGCGGATTGAGCTGGTAGGGCGACACGGCGCGCGACAAGGCATCGAGCGCCTGATAGGCCGGCGAGTAATCCATCGACCAGTTGCCGGTCAGGACATCCAGCGGGGAGCGCCGGATGGGGCTGGTGGCGGCCGACTGCCCGATGGCCGCCCAGAAATCCCGCAAACGCTGACGAGCCCCCTCGGCACCACCGCGCACCAGGCCGTCGGCGACGACGACCGCATTCATGGCGCCGGCGCTGGTGCCGGAAAGCCCTTCGATGTCGATGCGCGGGTCAGCAAGAAAGGCGTCCAGCACGCCCCAGGTGAAGGCGCCGTGCGAGCCGCCGCCCTGTAGCGCGAGATTGATGGATTTGGGCATGATGAAAATCCGGTGAATGCTCAGCCTCGATGGCTGGCGAGATGAGAGGGAGTGAGTGCGCCGCGGGGGGCAGTAGGAACCCGGCAGGATGGGCGCTGCAGTGCCGAACTCGCCGCAGGCGGGGCGCTCCGGGCAGCGGGCCCGGAAAGCCTTGCGGCCCATTCGCGTGAGAGTCCCGAACCGTTACAATGCCTCACGACCACGGCCCGCTAACTAATTACTGACCATTATTATGAGCTTCAAGCGCGAAATCCATTCAGTCGAGTTGTATTTCGATTTTTCTGACTGGGGGCGTCATTCGCTGCAGGCAATCGAGGCTGCTGAGCGTGCCGCCGCCCTGGTGGCGGCCGAAGAGCCCGAGATTGTCCAGGAGGCGCACGAGCTACTGCTGCGCGCCGAAGAGGATGACGACTTCAGCGACAACTTGTACGAGCAGCCCGATAACCCTGACTTTGCTGCCTACTGGCGGCTGCAACGGCTGGCCGAGCAGGCCCGCGCCGAGAAATTGCCCGACGGCATGAGCGTGCCGGACAAGGGCTATTACGCCTATATCTGCCTGCCCCCCGGAGATCTGTAATGAGCAAGCCGGTGGCGGGTCCTGACGGTAATTCCGAAGCGGCGGCCAAGGCCTCCGGCATGCGTGCCGGCCTGACCAGCTACGGTGATGCCGATTTTTCGCTGTTTCTGCGCAAAGCCTTCATCAAGGGCGCCGGTCTGACCGATGCGGCCCTCGACCGGCCCATCGTCGGCATCGCCAATACTGGCAGCGACTACAACCCGTGCCATGGCAATGCGCCGCAACTGATCGAGGCGATCAAGCGAGGCGTGATGCTTGCCGGCGGCCTGCCGGTGGTGTTTCCGACGATCTCGATTCACGAGAGCTTTGCGTTTCCGACCAGCATGTATCTGCGCAACCTGATGTCGATGGACACCGAGGAAGCGATCCGGGCCATGCCGATGGATGCCGTGGTGCTGATCGGCGGTTGCGACAAAACCGTGCCGGCTCAGATGATGGGGGCGGCCAGCGCCGACAAACCCACCATTCAACTGGTCACCGGCTCGATGCTCACCGGCGCGCATCGCGGCGAGCGGGTCGGTGCGTGTACCGATTGCCGCCGGTTCTGGGCCATGTACCGCGCCGGCGAGATCGACGACACCGAAATCGCTGACGTCAACAATCAGCTGGTGGCCAGCGTGGGTACCTGCTCGGTGATGGGCACGGCCAGCACCATGGCGCTGGTCACCGAGGCGCTGGGCATGATGGTGCCCGGTGGCGCCAGCGCGCCGGCCGTGACGGCCGATCGGATGCGCATTGCCGAGCGGACCGGCACCGAAGCGGTACGCATGATCGGCCGGGGTCTGACCCCGGCCACCATCATGACGGAACAGGCTTTCGAGAATGCCTTCCGGGTCTTGCTGGCGGTAGGCGGCTCGACCAACGGGATTGTTCATCTGACCGCCATGGCCGGGCGACTCGGCATTGATGTCGATCTGCAGCGCCTCGATGCGATGGGCCGGGAAACCCCGGTGCTGGTCGACCTGAAGCCGTCGGGCCAGCATTACATGGAAGATCTGCACAAGGCCGGTGGTCTGGCGCCGATTCTGCGTGAACTGCGCGACCTGCTGCACCTCGATGCAATGACTGTCACCGGCCGCACGCTTGGCGAAGAACTCGACGCGGCGCCCGCGCCGTTTACCCAGCATGTGGTGCGCAGCCGTGCCGAGCCGGTTTATCGCGAGGGCGGTATTGCGGTGTTGCGCGGCAATCTGGCCCCCAATGGCGCGATCATCAAACAATCGGCGGCCAGTGCCAAGCTGATGGAACACACCGGTCGCGCGGTGGTGTTCGAGAATCTCGAAGATCTTGCCGAGCGTCTGGATGCCGACGAACTTGATGTCGTGGCTGACGATATTCTGGTGTTGCGCAATATCGGCCCGCTGGGCGCGCCGGGCATGCCCGAGGCCGGCATGATTCCGATTCCGCGCAAGCTGGCGCGTGCCGGCGTCAAGGATATGGTGCGTATTTCCGATGGCCGCATGAGTGGCACCGCGGGCGGCACCATTGTCTTGCACGTCTCGCCCGAGTCAGCAGCCGGTGGCAATCTGGCGCTTGTGCAAAACGGCGACCAGATCCGCCTCAGCGTTGCCGGGCGCACGCTGGAGCTGCTGGTGGACGACGCAGAGCTGGCGCGGCGCCGCGGCTTGCTGGAGCCACTGCCGGTGCGGGCCGGCGATGAGCGCGGCTACAAGGCGCTGTTTCTGCGCAGTGTGACGCAGGCCGAGCACGGCTGCGATTTCGACTTCCTGCGGCGCAGCGGCAACACCGACTGACGTTCCGGCGGGCGCGCTGACCGTTCGTCCCGCGCGCCTCGCGATTCGGCGGGCGGCCCACCATGCTGGCGGTATCGCCAGGTGGAGCCGTCTGCATGAAATCAAGTTCTCGCTGTGTTGCCGTCTGCGGCACCTTGTCGGCCCAGCGGCTGGCGTCAGCAAGCAGTAATGATCCGCACTGGCAGGAGCCGCTCGATGCGAGCCGCGCCTTTGAGCCGGTGCGCGCTGCGCTGGCGGGCAATCCGAATGGCTCGGCCTTGCAGGCCTTGACCCAGGCCTTGCGTGCCAGCCGCCATCCCGCCGAATTCCGGCGCTGGTTGCGCCTGCGCATCGGCCGGGCCAACGAGACCGATGGGTCTTTGCTGCGGGCCTATCAGCAATACTTCGAGCAGCAGTCGCACTGACATGCCCTGGCGGGGCGACAGGCTTGCCGGCTCAGTCGCTGACGCCGTTCGCGCCGGGCTGGTTCGCCGCCCGGCCGAGCCGGGGCGCGCCTTCGCGGGCTTGCTTGAGCGGCCCGCGTCGCGCCGCCGCATACCACTTGAACGCCGCTTCGGTGATCTGCCGTTCGATATCGACCAGACGGTCGGTCGGGCAGAAAACGTTGATGGTGGTGACGACCATGGCCGTTTCATTGGTATGAAACCGGATCTCGGTGTCGGCGTTGCGAATATCAACGCCGGTGCGCCGCTCGAGCATCGCGTTGTAGCGCGACGCGGTATCGGCAAAATCGCTGCAGATGGCGTTCACCATGGTCAGCAGTTCCTCGCGCCGGCCGATCGGGAAGTCCTCGGGCGGTGTGGTCATTGAGATGTCCACGAACACATAGCGCTTCAGAAAGTTCTGATTGGTGATGGTGTTGGTCAGGAACTGGCTGTTGGGTACCGTGACGGTGCGGCCGGTGTACTGATAGGTGCGGGGGTCGATTTCGAGCAGCGAAGTGGCCAGCCCGCTTTCTTCGATGACTTCCCCGAAGGTGTCATTGATCCGGATCCAGTCGCCAATCGAGAATGACGAGGTGACGCGGCGCAGCAAGGTGCCGGTCATGCAGGACAGAATTTCCTTGGTGGCCACCACTACTGCGACGGCGACGGCGGTGATCGACAGCGCAAAGCGCTGGATCTGCGGCAGCCAGAGAACCACGACCGCGATGAAGATCAGCAGAAAGGTCACATTGCGCACACCGCTCATGAGGCGGCGGTCTTTCTCGCGCAAAATGACATGGCGTTCGCGGATCACCCTGATCACGACGATGCGAAACAGCCAGATGATGGCGATCACCGCTGCCGTTAACCCCACCCGGTGCGAGAGCAGCCAGTTTTCAATATCAAAGTCCATGGCCGGAGTCTACCTGTGCCCTTCCTCTTGCCGGTCGATTGGCTGTGTGCCGGTAAGGTTCAGCCGATCAGCAACGGCATGAAAGCGGTGGCCAGGCTGAGCACAAAGAAAAAGCCGGCCATATCGGTGATGGTGGTCAGCAATGGGCCGCTGGCGACGGCCGGATCCTGGTTGAAGCGCTTGAGGAGCAAGGGAATCACGCCGCCGATCGAGACTGCCAGTACGGTATTGAAGGCCAGCGCCAGACCGATGACCAGGCCCAGATACGGATTGCCCTTCCAGAGCCAGCACACGATGCCGATCAACAGGCCGAGCACCAGGCCGTTGATGACACCGACCAGCACTTCCTTGGTCCAGACCCGCACCGCATCGATGGGTTTGATCAGCCCCAGCGCCAGTTCCCGCAGTGACACCGCGACGGCCTGGTTGCCTGAGCAGCCACTCATGTCGGACACCATGGGCAGAAACACCGCAATGGCGATCACCGCTGCCAGCGTTGCCTCGTAGGCCGAGATGACGCTGGCGGCCATGATGTTCAGGCCAATGTTGGCCGACAGCCAGGCCAGCCGCCGGCGCGAGCGCAACCACAAGGGCATCGAGCGCAATTCGTCACCGACCACGCCTTGCCGCTTGTAGCTGTCCGACTCGGCGCGATCCATGGCCGCGACGTCGACCGCGTGTTGCGAAACGATGCCGAGCATGGGGCCATCGCCGTGGCATACCGGCACACTCAGAAACTCATGCTTGTCGAACAAGTCCATCAATTCATCAAGAGGCATGTCGACCGGCACCGTGATGGCCGGGCTCATCACATCGCGCAGTCGGGCCGAGCGCGATGACTTGAGCAGGGCAGCCAGCGACATGTAGCCCACGACATGATCATTGTCATCAATCATGTAAGGGCTTTGGCCGCGGTATCGATCATCGTCGCCGTCGGGGCCTGCCAGACGCAGCAGCACCGAACCGACGGTCTGATGCTGATCGAAAGTCAGCGCTTCGGAGCTCATAAGGCCGCCGGCGGTTTCCGAATCGTAGGACGCGAGCTGGCGCAGATCGGCGGCATCCTGGGGCGCCATCGCGGCCAACACATGCTCGGCCTGCGCCATTTCGACGATCAGATCGGCTTGCGCATCGGAGTCGAGTTGCCCGAGGATTTCGAGGGCCCGCTGCGGACTGAGCGCATCGACGAGGCTGGCGGCCGCTTCAAGGGGCAATTCGTCAATCAGATCTGCAGCCATTTCGGCCGATGTGTGCGTCAGCAGATGGGTGCGCTCCTGTTCGTCCAGGCCCAACAGGGTGCGCGCGCCCTCGCTGGGCAGCATCTCTTCGAGCAGACTGGTGATCTGCTCGTGCTGATCGGTGGCGAGCAGATCGCTGACGGCCTCCCAGGGGCGGTCGTCGGCGGGTTCAACCGCGGCAACCGGGTTGCCGGGAGGATCGGTGTCGGTCGGCGGGAGAGGGTCTTGATCGAGTTTGGCCATGACAGCACCCACCGTAGAAAAGCCGTTGGAGAAATACCCAGTTCGTTTTCAAAGTACAGAAAGCCGATTGCGTCGGCAAGATTCTTTTGGCTAAATGCATATCTGTCCCGTCCTTTGAGGTGTTCGTGCAATGAAGCCCTGTCTGGTCCGCGCCCTTTGGCCGATGGCGGCATTGCCAATGCTCATGGCGGGTTGGCGTTGAAAGCTCCGAAGATTGTCGTCGGCTGGCGCGAATGGGTGCAGTTGCCGATGCTGGGCGTTGCGCCGGTGGTGGCCAAAGTCGATACCGGCGCCCGGACGTCGGCGCTGCATGCCACGCATATCGAATCGTTTGAACGAAAAGGTCGTGCGTGGGTGCGTTTCCGGCTTTATGATGATCATCGCAACCCCGAGCACTTCGTGATGTGTGAGTCACGGCTACGTGATGTCCGGGCTATTCGAAATTCCGGCGGCGTGCAGGAAAGCCGGCCCGTCATTCGTACCAGCCTGATCATCGGCGTGCGCGGCGATGAAGAACCCATGCCGTTTGTTGCCGAGTTCACGCTGGTCGAGCGCTCCGACATGTTGTTGCCGATGCTGCTGGGGCGCACCGCGTTGCGTGCCAGTCATTGCCTGGTTAATCCGGCCCGCTCTTTTTTGCACGGACGCAGTCGTCGCCATCACTGAGTTGGCGCAAGTGACTTGCTGGCGGCGCACCGATGCCGCAATCGTCCCCCTCTCCATTCGCTTTCTTGCACAGGCAAGGCCCACAGGATCGTCATGAAAATAGCCATGCTCGCCCGCAATCCGCACCTCTATTCGCATCGCCGCCTGAAGGAGGTGGCCGAGGACCGCGGGCACGAACTGCATATCATCAACACGCTGCGCTGCTATATGAGCATTGCCTCGCGGCGCCCGGAAATTTATTACAACGGCCAGAAACTCGAGGGCTTCGAAGCGGTGATTCCGCGAATTGGCGCATCGATCACGTTCTATGGGCTGGCCGTGTTGCGCCAGTTCGAGATGGCCGGTGTCTATCCGCTCAACGAGTCGGTGGCCATTGGCCGCTCGCGCGACAAGCTGCGTTCCATGCAGTTGCTGGCCCGCGATGGCGTAGGGCTGCCGGTTACAACCTTTGCTCACGACCCGAAAATCACCGACGAGGTGCTCAACACGGCTGGCGAGGCGCCGTTGGTCATCAAGCTGCTGGAGGGCACGCAAGGCATTGGCGTGGTGCTGGCTGACACGCATCGCTCGGCCAAGTCGGTCGTCGAGGCGTTTCGGGGGGCCAATGTGAACATCATGGTTCAGGAGTTCATCAAAGAGGCGGGCGGTACCGATATCCGCGCCATCGTGATTGGCGGCAAGGTGGTGGCTTCGATGAAGCGTACCGGCGCGCCGGGTGAGTTCCGCTCCAATCTGCATCGCGGTGGCTCGGCCGAGAGTATTCGTATTTCCAGCACCGAACGCGCCACTGCCGTGCGGGCCGCCAAGACCATGGGGCTCAATGTTTGCGGCGTGGATATGCTGCGCTCCAACCATGGGCCGGTGGTGATGGAGGTCAATTCGTCGCCAGGCCTGGAAGGCGTGGAAAATGCCACCGGCCTGAACATCGCCGCTGAAATCATTGAATTTCTCGAAAAGAACGTCAAACCGGGGAAAACCCGCACCCGAGGCAAGGGCTGAAGCGATGCAGGATAACTTTGAACTGGACGGTATTTCCGTCAAACCGGGCAGTCGGCAATCGGTGCGCATACCGGTCAGCCTGATGTCCGACCATACGCCGATGGCGATGCAGGTTGAGGTCTTGCACGGCCGCGAAGCCGGGCCGACAGTTTTTATCAGTGCTGCCATTCACGGCGATGAGATCATCGGCGTGGAGATCGTTCGCCGGGTGTTGCGGGCGCTGCGTCCGCGGCGCATGCAGGGCACCCTGATTGCGGTGCCCATCGTCAACTCCTTTGGCTTCATCAACCGGTCGCGTTATCTGCCTGACCGGCGCGATCTGAATCGTTCGTTTCCGGGCAGCGAAGGCGGCTCGCTGGCCAGTCGGCTCGCCGACATCTTTCTGCAAGACATCGTCAAGCGCTGCGACTTTGGCATCGACCTGCATTCGGCCGCCATCCACCGCACCAACCTGCCGCAGATCCGTATCGCCGCGGGCAACGAACGCCTGCTCCAACTGGCCAGCGCTTTTGCGGCACCGCTGACCCTGACCAGTCCGTTGCGTGATGGATCGCTGCGTAAGGCGGCGCGAGAGAACGGCGTCGAAATTCTGCTCTTTGAGGCGGGTGAGGCCTTGCGGTTTGACGAAACCGCCATCCGGATTGGCGTCAGCGGCACGTTGCGGGTGCTTGCCCATCTGCAAATGATCGCCGACAAGGGCCTGAGCGGCCCGCGGGTCAAACGTCAGATCAAGTCGCGGAGCAGCTCATGGGTACGCGCCGATGCCGGCGGCTTGCTTCGCGCCTACAAAACCACGGGCGATCTGGTGGATGAAACCACCGTGTTGGGCGTAATTGCTGATCCGGTCGGGCAGGTTGAAAAAGAGGTGTTCGCGACGACTGCCGGTCTGATCATCGGGCGCACGAATCTGCCCCTGGTGAATGAAGGGGATGGCATTTTTCATATCGCCCGGGTCGACAGCATTGACGATGCCGAGTCAACACTCGACAAGATCAACGCTCATGTCGAGGGCGACCCCTTGTTCGACGAAGACGAAATCATCTGATCGAATGGTTGGCCACATCAACAGGCCGGCCCGGGCTGTGGGCCGCCGTTGGCGTAGCGGCATTGGCCACGCCAAGCTGATGTTGCTGCTTGCGTAGCCGTTTGGCCCGGTACATGTTGCGATCGGCAATGCGCAGCATCGCGTCAATATCTTCGCCATCGGCCGGATAGGTGGCTGCGCCGATGCTGACGCTGACCGGCATGTTGCGGCCCATGGTCTCAATCGGTGCCAGCAAGGCGCTGGCCCGACTGGTGAACTCGTCGGTCTGATCAAGCGATGCCACGGCGGGGCCGAGAATGACGAATTCGTCGCCAGCCAGACGGGCGATGAAGCAATCGTCATCGAACTGCTGGCGCGCCTGATCGGCAAAGTCGATCAGCAAATGATCACCGGCGGCATGGCCGAGCGTGTCATTGACCTTCTTGAAACCATCCAGATCCAGGTACAGCAGCGTGAATACGCCGCCGCTGTCACGCGCCTTGATCAGCAGTTGTTCGGCATGTTCGTAAAAGTGACTGCGATTGGGCAGGCCGGTCAGCGAGTCATGGGAGGCTTCGTATTGATAACGGTATCTTTCAATGGCCAGCGTCCGCATGGCCATTCGTGACTGCCGCGCGAAGATGCTTGAAACAAACGCAATCAGGATTACGCCCATGACGATGGACAGCGCCTGATCAGCAATACGGGCATGGCCGCTCAGTTCCTCGGGAGGCAGTAAATCGCCCGCCTGCAACAGCGCCATGGCGGCCAGACCGATCGTTACGAATACCGACCACAACACGGCAACCCGTGGCGAAGCCATGATGACCGCTGCCGGTACGATAACCATCACCAGCGGCGCAATCGGCGCACTGAGGCCGCCGTTGACGAACATCTCGCCAAACACCTGAATGGCAATGGTGCAGATCAACAGGTTGGCCGTCAGGCGGTTGCTGAACTGACGGTGCAAGACCAGAATCAACAGCGCCAGTATGGCCGCTGTCAACGATACGCCCGCCATCCGCGGCGCATAGTTGAGGAAATAATTGCTGGCAGCGAAAAGCAGATAGACGACGGGACCAATCCGCATGTTCCACTTGATGACATCGCGGAGTTTGGTCGCATCGGAGGCCGCAGGTTCTCGCGCCTCGTCCGCGTTTTGCCGACGGCGGCTCACGAGGCGATGGCCTGATCAGTAGCGCTGCATTGTCGTGACGCTTGGGTCATGGTCGTCATTGGTCGCTCATCGCACGCAATAGCGTCGCGATGACCGAAGACGTTGATAAGAATGAACAGAGGCTGCTTGTGAATCACAGGGCAATGAAGAATGATGGGCTGATCCGACTGCGGAATACCTGCAAAGTGCCAAATAAGAGGCAGATTTCAAAGGTTGTTGTGACGAAGGGCTTGCCAAGGTTGCCAGCCGGTCTCTCGCTCCATCAGGGTCATGCAGAGCGCGCGTTGGGCCTGGATGATGAAAAGTTCGGGGCCGGCCTTTGAGCATTCACGAGTTTCGAACCCGGCGTCCGATTACGGGTGCTCAGGTGGTGGCGACAAGTTTTGCCATGGCCGTGTTCTCCTGGGGAATAGGGTTCTATGGTCTGTCGGTGTATGGCCAGTTTCTCGGTGCGCAAGGGCGGTGGTCGGTAGGCATGATGTCCGCAGCGACAACCGGCTATTTCATCGCGGGTTCGCTCTTCATTGGCGTGGCCGACCGCCTGGCGCGTCGTTTCGGCCGACGAATGGTCGCCATGCTCGGCGTGGTGGCGCTGGCTGGCGGTGTCAGCACCATGGCGCTGGTCACGCATCCGGTGCTCTTGTTTGCGGTTTTCCTGCTGATGGCGTTTGGCTGGTCGGCAACCTCGGGCACGGCAATCACGCAAATCGTCGGCTTGTGGTTCGAGCAGCGCCGCGGGCTGGCGACCAGCCTGGCTCTGACCGGGGCAAGTGTGGCCGGCTTCAGTGTCGTCCCCGTGATGGTCTGGCAGATCGGCCAGCACGGTGTTGCGCAAGGCATTGCCAGCACGGCTCTGGTGGCCGGCGCGGTGATGCTGCTGTTGCTGTGGTCAATGACCGACCGCCCGCACGATACCGCTGCGCTGCCGGTTGGTCAGCGCGGCGCGGCAACGACGGCCAGCTTTTCGCGGCTGCCGTGGTCAGCCAGGCAGCTGCAGATCGTCGCCGTGTTTGCGGTCGTCATGATGGCTCAGGTGGGATTTCTGGCGCAGCAGTTGCCGTTGCTGACGCCCCGGGTCGGGGCGGATCAGGCGGCGCTGGCCGTAGCGGTGACAACGGCCAGTGCTCTGATCGGCCGGCTGCTGCTCGGGCTCTTCATCGACCGGCTCAGCCATCGGCTGCTGACGGTGCTCTGCATCGGCAGCCAGATCGTTGGCGGTGCGGTGCTGCTGGCCACGACAGCGGTGTGGGGTGTGTTGTTGGGCTGCGCGCTGATTGGCCTGGCGGTGGGCAACATGATCACCTTGCCCTCGGTGTTCGTGCAACGCGAATTTGCCGCCGAGCAGTTCGGTCCGGTGGTGTCCCGAATCTGGTCGATGAGTCAGTTCTTTTACGCGTTCGGTCCGCTCGGCGCAGGTCTGCTGATGCAGCACACCGGCTCCGGCGATGCGGTGCTGGTGGCTTGCCTGGTGCTGCAGACGCTGGCCGCGTTGCTGTGCCTGAGCGGGCGGCGCTCAGGCCTGGGTTGAGGCGGTGCTGCTGGTGCTGCCGGCCACGGTACCGTCCTGCAAGGCCGCAACAATTTCGCCATCGACCCGTTCGGCCCAGCCGTTCTCGACCTGACAGGTTCCGGCCGCGAAATGGCCGCCGCCGCCGTAACGCAGACACAACTCACCCACGTTCACCTCTGAGGTGCGGTTCAGAATCGATTTGCCGATCGCAAAGACCGTATTCTGTTTGCGCAAGCCCCACATCACGTGGACCGACACATTGCAATCCGGGAACAGCGCGTAAATCATGAACCGGTTGGTCGGGTAAATGGTTTCTTCTTCGCGCAGATCAAGCACGACAACATTGCCGTGCTGGGTTGCACACTGACGGATCTGGGCAATCGCCCGGTCCGCATGCGCCTGATACAACTGCACGCGTTCCTGGACATCGTCCATGTTCAGAATTTCATCGATGTCCATGGTCCGACAGGCTTCGATCAGCTTCATCATCAACTGGTAGTTCGAGATGGTGAAGTTACGAAATCTGCCCAGCCCGGTGCGGGCATCCATCAGATAGTTGAGCAGCACCCAGCCTTCCGGGTTCAGCACTTCGTCGTGACTGAACTGGGCCGAGTCAGCCTTGTCGACTGCCAGCATCATCGATTCCAGCACGTTGACGAAGCGGGTCTTGCCGCCGTAGTAGTCATAAACGACCCGGGCCGCTGAGGGCGCATCCGGGTCGATGATGTGATTCAGTGCCGCCCCGCCGGTCCGACTGTTCTCGGAAAGGTGATGATCGAATGCGATGTGTGCAGTCGCCACATAAGGCAGATTCGTGGTGATGTCGCGATTCGTGATCTCGATCTTGCCGTCCTGCATGTCCTTGGGATGCACAAACAGAATGTCGTCGACCAGATCCAGTTCACGCAGTAACACCGCACAGACAAGGCCGTCAAAATCAGAGCGGGTGACGAGGCGGAATTTTTCGTGTGGCATGGACGATCCGAGTTCAGGCTTACAGCTAATCTGGTCCTCATCGCCCGGCACGCGGGTGCAACAAGGAATATAGGTTTGGAGCATCTCTTGCCTGGCCGTTTCCGTCCATCAGGGAGCCGACCAAAGGCCTTTCAGGTCGAAAGGACGGTCCCTGGCTGTCGAGTCAGTGTTGCGGGCCGAACCTTTGTTGGTGGGAGTCGTGCTTTAAGGGGGGCATCCGCGTTCCAGGGAGGGGGCGATCATGCATTCGTGCGGCATGTTTCATTTTTTTTCCTTGGTCTCGGGGTGTATAAACAGTTTTGAGGTCGCGGCAATCATCGACTTCTCATTAAGCTTCAACTGCAACAGCGTTAGCTGATTCATACAAAATTCGATTCGGACGGGGATTTTCGAATGCGATATACCAGTATTTGCAGGCTGGCGGCAGCATTTGCCGTTCTGGTCGGTATTGCCTATTTATCCAGTCGGTTCTGGTTGAGCGGGTGGTTCGGTCCCGAGCAATGGCTCGACGAGCACCGTAACCTGGCCCGCACGCTCGGCATTGCGCTGTTGGTGCTTGGGGTCTGTTTTTTTCAGGCCGGCTTCATTGCCAACAATCAGTTCCAGATCGGTGCCGCGGCAGTCTTCAGCATCGTCACGATCGGGCTGGCGGCCTGGCTGGTCTGGGGGACGCTCAGCGGTGGCC